>JBCDGX010000894.1:0-1533 GCA_038750805.1 Myxococcota bacterium | reverse complement strand
GCGTCGCGCCGGTGGCGCCGACGCACTGGACGGCGCGCTCGGCGAGGTGGAGCACGCCCTGGTAGCGCGTGGGCGTGAGGCGCGCCGGGAAGTGGTAGTCGCTCTGGCCCGCCTGGTACTTCGACCGGTAGTCGTAGAAGCGACCGCGGGGCGTGATCTCGATGGCGCCGAGGGCCCGGCCGTCGAGCACGCCGACGGCGATCTCCCGACCGCCGATGAAGCGCTCGATGAGCACGTCCTCGTCGAAGGCCGCCGCGTCCTCGAAGCGCTGGCGGAGCTCCGCGAGGTCTCCGGCGCGGCCGGCGCCGACGCTGCTCCCGCCGGAGCGCGGCTTCACGAAGGCCGGGAAGCCGAAGGAGCCATGCTGCGCCTCGAGCTCGTCGAGGCGGCTGGCCGCGAGCGCGTAGTAGGGCGGCGTCGGCACGTTGTAGAGGCGGAAGAGCTCCTTCGCCTTCAGCTTGTCGAAGGCCAGCGCGCTCGCGAGCACGCCGGAGCCCGTGTAGGGGACCCCGAGCATCTCGAGGAGGCCCTGGATGCGCCCGTCCTCGCCGTAGGTGCCATGCAGGGCGTTGAACGCGACGTCGATGGGGTCCTGGCGGAGCACCCGATCGAGGTCCCGGTCCACGAAGACCTTCACGGCGTCGTAGCCGAGGCGCACGAGGGCCTCGTGCACGGCGTCGCCGGTCTGAAGCGAGATGTCCTTCTCGGGGCCGATGCCTCCGAGCAGCACTCCGATGCGCTTGTCCTTCATGTTCCGCTCCATGTGGGGGCGCGACGCCCCCGGGGGGCCGGCGAGGGCCGGCGAGACTGAGAACGCGCCGTCCTGGCGCGGGGACCGCGGTCCTCGCCGCGCCCCTGCCCAGCCGTGAATGCGAGCGCCGTGCCGGGGGCCGGGGCAGCGAACGTCGACGTGCGATACGGGTGATTCATGGGGCGAGGGCGGGGCCCCGTGGCGGGATGCACACGGAGCGGGTCCACGGAGACGCGGCTATCAGGGCCGTCGTCGCCTGGTCAAATAACGGGCGCTCGAAGACGCAGCGCGGCGGTCTAGCTGCGGCGCGCTCGGCGTCAACCCCAATCGCCGCTCAGGGGCCCGCGTAGCGAGCGCGGACCCAGCCAGCCCCGGTCCGGGCGACGGGGACCAGCGGGACGATGTCCCCGCGGCGTAGGCGGAGCGCGGCGCGCTGGAGCGCGGCCGGGAAGGCGACGTCCACGTAGCTTCGCCCGGAGCCGCCGAGGCACGCCACGCGGAGCCGGTGCGTGATCTCCGGCCCGTAGCCGCCGTCCTCGGGCACGGGCTCGGGAAGCCCCACGCTCGCGATCGCACAGGGGAGGGGGGTGCCCCCGGGGACTCCGACCTGCGCCCAGTCGGCGCCTACGGCGGCCACGCGCACGAGGGCCTCTGCCTCGGTGTCTCCCCCGACGCCCTCCCCAATCGTCGTCAGGAACTCGAGGACCGGCATGCCCCGGAGCCCGCTGCCCGGACGGACCCGGACGCGCAGGCGCTGACCGACGTCCACGAACTCCGCGAGG
>JBCDGX010000893.1:0-1613 GCA_038750805.1 Myxococcota bacterium | reverse complement strand
CGAGAAGCGCTGGGGGTCCGGCGACCTCGAGGCGGCCCTCGAGGGCTTCGTGCCCCGCCCCTCCCTCGGGAGCTTTCCCCGCGGTACGCCGAGCTCGCATGCCGACGTGACGCGGGCGGGTCTCACCAGCGGCGAGCGCCGGGAGCGCCGCGGCGTCGTCGCGCTCGACGGGTTGCCCCGGGCCGGGGTGCTCGGACCCCGGGCTCGCGCCGTGCTCGAGGACATCGCCTTCAAGGCCGACGCCGTCGTGCGCTTCCCGGACGAAGGCGGCGTGCGCTTTCAAATGCTCTTCGGCCTCGGGCGCGCGTCCGTGACGGACCCCCTGAAGGCCCTCGCCGCCGCCACCGATTGCCTCGACGCGCTGCGCGGGCTGAGCGTCGACCGGGGCGAGGCCGTCGAGGCGAGCGTGGGCGTGGGCCGCGGCGTCGTCTCGACGGTGCGGGACGGCCGCGGACGGCTCCTCCGCTGGGTGCCCGTGGACGCCGTGCTCGGCGTGAGTGCGGCCCTCGCCGAGGCGGGCGCCCCCGGCGAGGTGCTCGCCGCGGGCGAGGTGCATCGCCTGGCCCGCCGGGATTATGCCTTCGCCCCCGCGCGGGAGGTGGAGGTGTTTCGGGCCGCCGGCGCGACGACGCGCTCCGTCGCCGCGTGGCCGCTGACCCGCGCGCTCCGCGGCCACGAGAAGGTCGCCGAGGGGGACCGGGGCGCCGTGGTGGGCCGGGAGGTGGAGCGCGCGCAGCTCGAGGCGCTCTATGCCGAGGTGCGCGAAACCGGCCGGGCGCAGTTCGTGACCGTCGTCGGCGAGCTCGGCGCCGGCAAGACCGCGCTCGTCGAGGCGGCCCTGGAGGGTCTCGCTCCCGCGGCGCGGGTGCTGCGCGCAGAGTGCACCTTCGGTGCGCGGGACGTGCCCTTCGAAGCCGTGACCGAGCTGCTCCGGAGCGGCCTCGGCGGCGGCGACGCCCCGGAGACCATGGAGGCCACGCTCCGGACCGCGGCGCGGCGGCTGCTGGGCCCGGCGGCGGGCGAACAGGTGGCCCGCGATCTCGCGCCCCTCGTCGGAGGCACGTCGCGGCGGCCCGAGGAGGGCGACGCGGACCGGGAGCGTCTCGTTGCCCGCGCCATGGAGCGCTGGATGGCGGGGCTCGCCCGAGCGGCGCGCAGCGCGCACGACGGGGCGCTCGTGACCTGGGTGGACGGTCTCCAGTGGGCCGACGCCCCAAGCCTCGCGCTCCTCGCCCGCATGAGCCGGCGCAGCTACGACGCGCCGTGCCTGATCGTGCTCGGGACGCGCCCGGACCCGGCGGTGCTCGCGGCGCTCCGGGCCGTGCCACGCCTCGAGCTCGGTCCTTTGCCCGACGCAGCACGCACGGCGCTGCTCACGCGGCATCTCGGTGCGGCCCCGGCCCCGGAGCTGCGCCAGGCGCTCGTCCGCCGCGGCGGCGGCAACCCCTTCTTTCTCCTCGAGCTGGCCGACGCGATGAAGGAGCGCGGCGCCATCGAGGTGGAGGAGACGCCCGGAGGGCGCATCGTGCGCCGGCGGAGCGGCGCCCCGCTTCAGCTCCCGACGACGCTCGAGGGCGTCGTCGCCGAGCGCCTCGACGAGCTGGAGGCCCCGG
>JBCDGX010000892.1:0-1633 GCA_038750805.1 Myxococcota bacterium | reverse complement strand
CCGCCGACACGAAGCGCCGGGACGGCGCCGGCGATCGCGTCGTCCTCGAAGGCCTCTCGCTCGAGGAGGCCGGGCTCTTCCTGAGCCGGAAGGGGGGCGCCGGGGGCGGCACCTCGAGCCTCTCGAAGCGGCGCCTGCTGCCGCTCTACCTCGAGCAGATCCACGCGCTCGGCGCCGGCGACCTCTCGGACGACTCGCTGCCGACGCGCATGGCCGATGCCGTGGCGCAGCGCGTCGAGCGCGTCGACGTGCGGGCGCTGCGCGTGCTCCAGGCCGTGGCGGTCTTCGGCGGGAGCTGCCGCTCGCAGGACCTCGCCGCCATCGTCGAGCCCGGCGACCTCGCGGGCATCGAGGAGCTCGCCCGCTCGGGCCTCGTGCGCCTCTCGCAGGGGCTCATCGAGGTCTCCCATCCCTTCATCGCCGAGCTCGTCGAGGCCTTCATCCCGGCCGAGGCGCGCAAGCAGCTCCACGCGAAGGTGCTCGAGATCGTGACCGACAACGGCGCGCCCCTCGAGGTGCGCGGCGAGCACGCCTACCGGGCCGGCGAGACCATGCGCACGCTCGTCATTCTCGAGCGCATGGGCGACGAGGCCTACCAGCGCGGCGATCTGCACGCGAGCGTGCAGGCGCTGCGCCGCGCCCTCGAGCTCACGCGCCGGGAGATGCTCGAGAGCGGCGACCCGCTCCTCGAGTCGGCCATCCTCAGCTTCAGCCGGAAGCTCGCCCAGGCCATGGCCCGCACGGGCGAGCTGGCCGGCGCCGACGGTGTCGTGCGCGAGGTGCTCGACCTGACGGGCCCCTATGACGTGAGCCGCTCGAAGCTCTACCTGGTGCTCGGGGACGTGGCCGTGCGGCGCCAGCGCACCCGCGACGCGATGCGGCATTACGGCAAGGCCCTCGAGATCGTCGTCGGCGAGGATAAGCAGGTCGAGGCCCATATCCAGCGTTCCCTCGGACGTGCGCGGCGGGAGGAGGGGGATCCGCGAGGCGCCGCGAACGCGCTCCGCCGGGCCCTCGAGCTCCACGACGAGCTGAAGACGGAGGCCATCGACACGGCGCGCGTCGCCGTCGAGCTCGCCTCGGTGCTCCTCGAGGCCGACGAGCGGGACGAGCTCCTCGAGCGCCTCGCCGATGCCAAGAAGCGGTCCGAGGAGGCGCACGCCGCGGCGCTGGTGGCGGAGACCTTGGGCCTCGCCGGGCGCCTCGCCGAGCTCGAGGGCCGGGCCAGCGACGCGCTTCAGCGCTACGCCGAAGCGAGCCAGCGCTCCGCCGAGGCCGGAGACACCACCCGGCACCTCCGCTGGAGGGACGCGGCGGGCGTCCCGGCGCTGCTGTAAACCTGAGAGTTTTCGCGCCCTGGCGGGAGCGCCCGCCTTGCGAGAAGGGGCCGTCGCTCGCTATGAGCCAGGTTCGCGTGACCGCGTGCCGACCCCGGCATACGCGCACTCGGTCCCGTTCCCCTCATGCGCCACACGAACCTTCACTTTGTCGCGCTCGTGGCTCTCGCCGCGTGCGCCCCTGCCGCTCCCGACCTCGACGTCGACGCCGCCTCCCAGGCCATCGTCGGCGGGGAGCCGGTCGACGGGACCCAACACGGTGTCGGCGCCGTCGTCACCCAGGGTGGCGGGCGCTG
>JBCDGX010000891.1:0-1658 GCA_038750805.1 Myxococcota bacterium | reverse complement strand
CCCGGGTGACGCGCACCTTCGCCACCGGCGGCTTCGCCTCCTTCGAGGCGCTGGCCCGGCCCACGCTCGGAAACGTCTGGGGCTGGCTCGATCCGCTCGTGCCCGAGGCGGTGACGGATCATCTCGTCGAGCGCGCCGCGGCGGCGGGCGGCTTCAACCCTGAGGACGCCTCACCGCTCCTGGCGGCCCCGGGCGTGCACGGTCGCCTCGTCCTGGCCCACGGGACCGACGACGAGCTCCTGCCCTTTGCCCAGGCCGAAGCGGTGGCCCGTGCGTGCGCGCCTCGCTGCGAGCTCGTGCGCCTCGAGGGCGCGGACCATCACGAGTCCCTCGGCGGGCCCATCGTCCGGGACCGGAGCTACCGCCTCTTCACGGGCCGCGCGTACCCGACGGACTGAGTGTAACGGCACGCGTGGCCGGACCACCCAAGCCCGTCGAATCCCGGAACGCGATTGGTGCTCGCACCGATCGCGGGTTTCGTGGGATCCCCGAGCGCGGAGGTGCGAAGGCATGAGCGACCGTGCGCGCGGCACGAAGATCGCCGAGTGGAGTGAGCTGAGGGACCGGAAGCGCTGGCGGGACCTCCAGCTCCTCACGGCCCAGCTCTGGCGACCGCCGCTCCTCGACGACGCGCCCGTCGGCACCGAGGTCGTCATCGGCCCGGGAGCGAAGAAGCCGCTTCGCCTCTCCATCCCGCTCTTCGTCAGCGACATGAGCTACGGCGCCCTCAGCGAGGAGGAGAAGGTCGCGCTGGCGACCGGCGCCGAGCTGGCCGGCACGGGCATCTGCTCCGGCGAGGGCGGCATGCTCCCGGAGGAGCAGGCGGCGAACGGGCGCTACTTCTACGAGTTCGCATCGGCGAAGTTCGGCTGGGACATCCAGAAGGTTCTCGCGGAGGTGCGCGAGGTCAGCGGCGGCATCCCCTGCGGCTTCAAGATCAGCGCGCAGCACATCGAACGGGACCTCGACTTCTGCCTCGACGCGGGCGCGGACTACGTGATCCTCGACGGTCGCGGAGGCGGCACGGGCGCGGCGCCGGAGATCTTCAAGCAGAACATCAGCGTCCCGACCATGGCGGCGCTCGCGCGGGCGCGGCGGCACCTCGACCGGCGCTGCGCGCGGGGGGTCTCGCTGATAATCACCGGCGGGCTCCGGACCGAGAGCGATTTCGTGAAGGCCCTGGCGCTCGGCGCGGACGCCATCGCCGTCAGCAACGCGGCGCTCCAGGCCATCGGCTGCCTGGGCATGCGCGCCTGCCACACGAACAACTGCCCCGTGGGCATCGCGACGATGAAGCCCGGGCTTCGCCGGCGCCTCGAGATCGACAAGTCCGCGAAGCGCCTCGCGACCTACTTCGAGGCCACCGTCGAGCTGATGAAGATCCTCGCCCGCGTGTGCGGGCACGACCATCTGAAGAAGTTCAGCCCGGACGACCTGACGAGCTGGAAGAAGGATGTCGCGGAGCTCGTGGGCGTGCCCTACGCGGGCGTCGGCGCCTACGGCGGCGGGCACTAGGGGAGACGAAAGATGAGCGACGCCGAGAAGGTATGGCTGAAGGTCCTCGACCCGGACGAGCTGCCGGAGGGCCGGGTGAAGCCCGTCAGCTGCCAGCACAAGACCGTCTGCATGACGCACTTCGAGGGGAAGTACGGCGCCCT
>JBCDGX010000890.1:0-1673 GCA_038750805.1 Myxococcota bacterium | reverse complement strand
CGCCCGGGCGGTCCCCCGCGTCCGGAGCCGGCGACGGAACGGGTGAAGCGTGCCGAGCGTCCCTCGAGCGCGGCGAGCGAGCCTCCCGGCGAGCGCCCGGAGGACGACGACGAGGCGCCGCGCCGCGAGCGGAAGCGCCGCCTCGAGAACCTCCTCCGCGAGGCCGTGCGAAAGGCCGTCGAGCGGGGCGTCGAGGCAGGCGTCGGGACGCTGAACAAGGCGGACAAGACCTTCCGCGACGTGGTCGACGACGTGCCGCTCCCGAAGGAGCTGGTCGGCTACCTCTTCACCTCCGTAGACGACACCAAGAATGCGCTCGTGCGCGTGGTGGCGGGCGAGGTGCGGGACTTCCTCGAGGCGACGGACGTCGCCGGCGAGCTCCAGCGCGCGCTCACGAGCCTCTCCTTCGAGATCAAGACCGAGGTCCGCTTCATCCCGAACGAGGCGGGCGGCGTGAAACCCCGCGTGCGTGCGAGCGCCGTGCCCAAGCGCGTGAAGAAGGACGAAGCCGAGGACGGCGAAGACTGAGCCCCGCTGGTGGGGTCGCGGGCGGCACGCTATGGCGGGGCATGCCGCGCGCCCTGCTCGTCTCCAAGCCTCTGGAGGCGCCCTGGAACGACAGCAGCAAGAACCTCGTCCGGGACCTCGCCGGGGCCCTCCCGGCCCACGACGTGGTGCCGACGGTGCTCGTGCGCGAGGGTGGCCGTTCCCCCTCGCCCTCGGTCGCGATCCTCGAGGCCTATCCGCGGCGGAGCCGTGGCCTTCCGGGGCTCGCGGACCAGGGGATGGCCTTCGCGCGTTTGCTCGCGCGTGGGGCGCGGGGCCGGGCGCGGCGTGGCCACGACCTCTGGCATTTCTTTTTCGCGCCGAACCCCCGGGGCAGCCGCGCGGCCGAGGCCCTCGCCCGGGCGAGCGGACGGCCGAGCGTGCAGACGGTCTGTAGCGAGCCGCCCCCCGGCAACCCGCAGCCCTGGCTCTTCGGCGATCGCATCGTGGTCCTGAGCGCGCGCGTCGAGCGGCGCCTGCTGGACGCGGGCGTCGCGCCGTCCCGGCTCCGGCGGATCCCGCCGCCGGTGCCGGACCTCGCGACGCCGACGGAGGCCCAACGCCTGGCCGCGCGCGGACGCTTTCAGCTGCCTTCGGCGGCGCCGCTCGTCGTGTACCCCGGGGACCTCGAGTTCGGGCGCGGGGCGTACCTCGTGCTCGAAGCCTTCGCACGGCTCCATACCGAGGGCGCGCAGCTCGTGATGGCGTGCCGGGCCAAGACCGCGCGGGCCCGCGAGGCCGAGCGGGAGCTCCGGACGAAGGCGACGGAGCTCGCCCCGGGGCGCGTGCATTGGGTCGGCGAGACGCCGGCCATCCACGCGCTCCTCGGCGCGGCGGACGTGGTCGCGCTTCCGACGGATACGCTCTACGCGAAGATGGACTATCCCCTGGCGGTGCTCGAGGCGATGCGCATGAGCCGGGCCGTGGTGGTCGCGGCGCATACGGCGGCGGCGGAGCTCGCCGGGCCCCTCGGCGCGGCGCCGGCGGTGGAGGTGAGCGACATCGACATCGGCGAGCTCGCGGCGCTCCACGAGGGGAGGGTCGGGCAGGGGGAGGGGACCGGCTCAATCGCGGCCAGTGGAGCTCAGAGGGCGGCGGATAATATGACCGAGCGCGGGGGGGGGGGG
>JBCDGX010000889.1:0-1676 GCA_038750805.1 Myxococcota bacterium | reverse complement strand
GTGCCGATCTCCGATGCCATCGCGACGCCGAAGCGCGTCGACCCGGAGGGTCAGCTGGTGCGCACGGCGCGGGCCCTCGGCACGGTGTTCGGGGACCGGCGCACGCCGGCAACGGTGGCGCCCTCAGCGTAGCCCACGTAACACGGCCGCGGCCACGCGCTCCGGCGCCTCGACATGGAGAAAGTGCCCGGCGCCGGGCAGGACCTCTGCGGCGTAGTCGCCGGCGAACCAGCGGCGCTGCGCCTGTGCGAGCGAGGGAGCGATGCACCCGTCGTCGGCCCCGTGCAGGTAGCGCACAGGAGCCTGCACCCGCCAGCGCCATGCGTCGGCCATGGCACCTGGCCGGAGGGCCCGGCGGTAGTAGGCCAGGGGGCCGGGGAGGCTCGCGGCGAGGCAGGCCTCCACCTCCGCGAGGTGCGCGTCCAATGTCGCATCCATGACGAGGCCCGGGCTCCAGCGCCTCCAGAGCGCGCGCGCGTAGCCTCGGGGGAGCACCCGCTCGGGGAGATGGGGCAGCTGGAAGAAGGCCATGTAGCGCGAGCGCCAGAGCTGACGCGGTGCGCGACCGAGGCCGACGAGAAACGCCCGGGGATGCGGCACGCTCATCGCCACCACCCGGCGCACCTTCGAGGGATGCTGCGCAGCCAGCCCATACGCGAGGAGCGCGCCCCAATCGTGCCCGACGACGTCGACGGGTTCGGTCAGCTCCACCGCCAGCCGGTCGATGACGGCCCGGGGGTCCATGTCGCCGCCCGTCGGCGAGGGCGCGTAGCCAGGCAGCCACGGGGCGATGGCGCGATAGCCCGCGGCCCCGAGGGTTCGAAGCAGCGGGAGGAAGCTCGCGGGCAGGTCCGGGAAACCGTGCAGCACGAGCACTCCCGGGCCCGCCGCGGGGCCTTCCGCGAGCGCCGCGAGAGGACCGAGGCGCGTTTCCCTCGTCGTCCTCTCCGGCGCCTCCTGGCGCCTCGGGCTCATGGGTCGTGAAGCGCGGTCGCCAGTGTTCGGGCCACGTCGTCGCAGAGAGCCCGGGCGCGGCCCTGCCGCCCGCGGGCGCCGTTGACCAAGACACTGAAGGCGTAGCCGCTCCCGGCCTCCGGCCCGAGCACGTAGCCGCTGAGCGCGATGACGTCGTTCAGCGTGCCCGTCTTCGCGCGGACGATGCGGGGCGCGGGCAGATCGCGGAGGCGCCGGCGCAGCGTCCCCTCGCTTCCGCCGACGGCCAGGTGCGCGAGGTACTCGCTGCGCACGGCCGGCTGCTGGTAGACGTGGCGGAGGAGCGCCACCAGGTGCCGCGCCGCGATCCGATTTCCCTCGAAGAGCCCGGAGCCGTTGACGAGCGTCGCGGCGCCCGCGGGAACGCCAGCGTCCTCGAGCACGCCCTGAAGCACCTCGACGCCGCGCGCCGAGGATCCCGGCCGGCGCCGCTCGGCGCCGAGGACCTTCAGGAGCATCTCGGCCACGAAGTTATCGGACCACTTCCCGACGCGGTGGAGGAGGCGCGCCACGGTCGCCGAGTCCCGCGAGGCGAGGAGCGGCAGCCCCTCCGGCGGCTCGCCCGTCCGCACGGCGCGGCGCCCGCGGATCCCCGCGCGGCCGAGCGCCGCCGCGAGCGCGTGGGCGGCGTGCACGCGCGGGTCTTCGACGCGGCGCCGGTAGCCCACGCCGAGGATGCCCGC
>JBCDGX010000888.1:0-1681 GCA_038750805.1 Myxococcota bacterium | reverse complement strand
GACTTCGCGCGCTGCACCGTCGTACGTCGCGTGGACGAGCGCGCGCCCGGGCACGGCGACGATGCGGCAGCGCTGCATGCCGGGCAGCCCGATGCCTTCCGCCTTTACGACGGCCTCCTTCGTGGTCCAGAGACGCGCGAAGCCGAGCGCGTCGAGCGGAGCATCTTCGGTCTCTCCGAGGAGCGCGCGCTCCTCCTCGCTGAGCTCGCCCTCGATCTTCTTCGCCTCGCGGAGCCAGTCGAAGAGCTCGTCCTTCAGCTTCTGCGCCTCGATCTCGATGCCCTTGAAGACCTTCAGGAAGGCCTGGTCGAAGGGGTCGAGGTAGCGCTCCTCGTGCACCAGCAGGGAGCGCGAGACGTAATAGAACTGGTCGAGGCTCTGCTCGTGGAGCCCGAGGCGGAGCGCCTGGGCCAGCGCGACGGCCTCGCCGGTCCCGACGGGCACGCCGAGCTCCCGCAGCTGGTAGAGGAAGGGGACGAACACGCGAAAACTCTAGCCGCTCAGCTCCGCCAGCGCGCGCCGCCGGCGAGCTGGTCGGCGAAGGCCACGAGATCCTGTTCCTTCTTCAGGAGCGCGCCGAGGAAGGGGAGGTTCTTGTCGAGGATCACGTTCTCGACGCCCCCGCGCTGGAGCACGGCGATCCAGTCGACGAGCTCGCTGGTGCTCGGCCGCTTCCGGATGCGCTTCATCGCGCGGATCTCGTAAAAGGTCTCGATGGCCTGGTTGACCAGGTCGTCCTCGAGCGTCGGGTGATGCACCGCGACGATGCTCTTCATCAGCTCCGGGTTCGGGAAGTCGATGAAGTGGAAGACGCAGCGACGGAGGAAGGCGTCCGGGAGCTCCTTCTCCGCGTTGCTCGTGATGAGCACGACGGGGCGCTCCTTGGCGACGACCTCCTCCTGGAGCTCGTCGATGAAGAAGCGCATGCGGTCGAGCTCGTTCAGGAGGTCGTTCGGGAACTCGACGTCGGCCTTGTCGATCTCGTCGATGAGCAGGACGACGCGCTCGGGCGCGGCGAAGGCCTCGCCCATGGGGCCGAGCTTAATGTACTGGCGGATGTCGCCGACGTCCTTGTCCTGGAAGCGCGAGTCGTAGAGGCGCTGCACCGTGTCGTAGACGTAGAGGCCGTCCTGGGCCCGCGTGGTGCTCTTCACGTTCCAGCGGATGAGCTTCATGTCGAGGGCCGCGGACACGGCCTCGGCGAGCAGGGTCTTGCCCGTGCCGGGCTCTCCGCGCACGAGCAGCGGACGCTCCAGCGCAAGCGCCGTGTTCACGGAGGCTTCGAGGCCTTCGCTGGTCAGATAGGTGTCCGTGCCCTTGAACCGATGAAAGTCGCTCACGCGGGCACGTGTAGCAGGGGCCGAGGCGCCCGCCACGCCCGCGGGCGACGCCGACGTCTCGGTCTAGGGCACGAAGGCGTAGCTGAGCTCGAAGCTCACGCCGCCGTGGCTGCAATCGGTCTCCGGGTCGTTGTCCCCCACGGTGACGAAGCGGAGCGTGACCTCCGTGTCTTCGGCCCGGGCGATGAGCTCGGGAAAGCGCTCGAGAGGAAGGTCGAGGCGGAAGGCGCCCAGCGAGTCCGTTTCGGGGACGAGGCAGCTACCGATGCCGGCCTCTTCGCCGAGGCAATAGGGGTCCACGGAGGTGACGTTCATGACGGCGCCGGCGACCGAGCTCCAGT
>JBCDGX010000887.1:0-1704 GCA_038750805.1 Myxococcota bacterium | reverse complement strand
GTCGTCCCGTTGCCCCTCATGGTCGGCGGCGACCTCGTCCATGCTGGGCCGGATGCTGACTCCACACCCGATCCCTCAGTGATAACGGCCCCCATGAACGAGCCTCCCTTTCACGCCACGCCGCCCGTTTTCCTTCCCTACCGCGCGTACCGCCCGCGCGTGCACGAGAGCGCCTTCGTCGCGCCGGCGACGCGGCTCATCGGCGACGTCGAGGTCGGCGAGGAGAGCTCGATTTGGTTCGGGACGACCATCCGCGGCGACGTGATGCCCATCCGCATCGGTGCCCGGACCTCCATCCAGGACAACTCGGTGGTGCACGCGACGCGGGGCTGGTCGGCGACGCACGTGGGCGACGATTGCGTCGTGGGCCACGCCGTCGTGCTCCACGGCTGCCTCATCGGCAGCCGCGTGCTCGTGGGGATGGGGTGCATCGTGATGGACGCGGCGCGCATCGGCGACGACGTGATCCTCGGCGCGGGCTCTCTCGTCACGGCGCGCACGGAGATCCCGAGCGGGAGCCTCGCCATGGGCCGGCCGGCGCGCGTGAAGCGCCCGCTCACGGACGAGGAGCGGGAGTCCATCCGCGACGGCGCCGCCCACTACGTCGAGAAGTGCCGCGAGTACCGCGCCATGATGGCCGAGCTCGCCGAGGCGTCGGCTTCGCGCTGAGGCACGTCGCCGCCCCTGGCCGCGTCTCCTTCAGGAACGTGCGCGGGGCGCTGGCCCTGTGACACGGGAGCCTTCCTGCGTCGGTCCGGACTATCCTGGACCCGATGGAGCCGGCGAGCGTCTATACGGAGGCGGGCGGCGTGGTCGAGGCCTGCATCGTCGCCGCGATGCTGGCGCTCGCGGCGTACAACGCGCTCGTCGGGCTGACGCTTCGCGATGGGGCCCACGACGCCTACGTCGCCTACGCCTTCTCGTCGGCCGCGGTCTACACGACGTACTTCACCTTCCCCTGGCTTCCCTTCGAAGGGCTCGGCTGGCCCCCCGAGACCGTGCGCTCGGCGCTCAACCACGTGGCCTCGGCCCTCGGCCTCGCCATGGCCCTCGTCTTCACGGAGCGCTTCCTCGCCCTCTCGGAGCGGGTGCCGCCGGCCGGCCGGCTCTTCGGCGGCGCCGCCCTCGCGCTCCTCTTCGGCACGCCGGTGCTCGTCCTCCTCCTGCCCGCGTCGACGACTGAAGCCGTGCTCGGCGTCGCCGGCGGGCTCGCCATCGCCGCGGCGCTCAGCGCGGGCCTCCACGAGCTCGCGGCGGGGCAACGGGCCGCCCGCTTCTTCGTGCTCGCGTGGCTCCCCCTCGCCGTCGCGGGCGCGCTCTTCGCCCCGGTCGCCATCGGGCTCACGGAGGCGCCCCTGGTCTCCGGCCGGACGCTGGCCGCCGCGCATTTCCTCGAGATGCTCCTGCTCGCCTTCGCGCTCACGGACCGGCTGCGCTGGGCGACGGAGCGCGATCTGCTCCGCCAGCGTGCGCTCCTCGGTGACCTCCGCGTCGAGCTCGCGCAGAAGGGCGACGTGGGGGAGTACCGCCTCGGCGCGCTCCTCGGCGCGGGCGGCGTGGGCCGCGTGTACCGGGCCACGCATCGGCTCCTCGAGCGGGACGCGGCGGTGAAGCTGCTTCCGCCTCAGCGCTTCGGCCCCGAGGCGACCCGGGCCTTCGCGAAGGAGGCGCGGCTCACGAGTCGCCTACGCCACCCGAACGTCG
>JBCDGX010000886.1:0-1745 GCA_038750805.1 Myxococcota bacterium | reverse complement strand
GCTGGACGTGCTCCCGGTACTTGTCCGCGAGGTAGATCGCGATGGCGCCGAGCTCCGGCACGGCCACGTCCCCATCGACCACGACCGGCACCTTGCCGAGGCTGTTGAGCGCCAGGAAATCCGGCTGCCGATGCCGCCCCGTGTGGATCGCGAAGCTCTCGAGCCGGTAGGGCAGGCCGAGCTCCTCGAGCAACCAGAGCGCCGTGAACGAGCGCGTGCGCGGGGCGTAGTGGAGGACGATCGACGCGTCGGCGGACTCGGGCATGCGGCGACCCTACCCGCCCCGCGGCCCGGCCGGCCAGGTGCCCCGGCGCTCAGTCCACCACCACGAAGGGAAGGAGCGCGAGGGGTCCGGACGCGCTCCCGAGCCCGAGGGCATCGGCCAGGCGAAGCAGGCCCGGGGAGAGCCCCGGGGGCGCCACCGGCGCCGGCGCCTCGAGCGCTCCGCCGTCGAGGCCGCTGGCGCGGATGGGCTGCCGCACCCCGGCGCCGGTCGCGAGCTGGCGGACGGCGCCGAGGAGCCCGCTCGGGCGGGCGGGCACGTAGGCCACCTCGCCGTCGTCGGGCAGCCCACCGAGGGACCGCGCGCGCGCCAGCGCCTCCGTGAAGCCGCCGAGTCGGTCGACCAGCCCGCGCGCCTCCGCCGCGTCGCCGCTCCACACGCGCCCCTGCGCCACCGCGTGCACTTCCCGTGGCGTGAGGTCCCGGCCCTCGGCCACGCGATGGAGAAAGCGCCGGTAGGAGACGCGCACGAGCTGGGCGAGCGCGGCGCGCTCGTCGCCGGTGAAGGGCCGGAAGCGGCTCGTCGCGCCGGCGCGAGCGCCGCGGGTCAGGGGCGTCACGCCGAGCCCGAGGCGCTCGGCCAGGGGGCCGAGGTCGGCCTTGCCGAAGAACACGCCGATGGAGCCCGTGAGCGTGGTCGGCGCCGCCCAGATCTCCGTCGCGGGGCTCACCACGTAGTAGCCCCCGCTCGCCGCCACGGCGCCCATGGACGCGATCACGGGCTTGTCCCGGGCGAGGCGACGCACCGCCCGCCAGATCTGCTCCGACGCCAGCGCCGAGCCCCCGGGGCTGTCCACGCGGAGCACGACCGCGGAGACGGTCGGGTCCCGGCGCACGGCCTCGAGGATCGGCACGATGGTGCGCCCGCCGGTGCGGCGGATGCCCACCACGGGCACGTCCTGGTTCTCCCCGTCGACGATGGACCCGTCGATGATCACCACGGCGACGCGCCGCGGCACCCCGAAGCCCGCGGGGACCACGGCAGGGAGCTCCCGGACGAGCGGGCGGCGCCCGAAGAGGGAGCGGAGGGCGCGGCCCGGAGCGAGGGGATCGGCCGGGCCGTCGACGAGCCCCGCCGCGAGCGCGCTGCCGTAATCGTGCGGCCCGGCGTCGACGAGCGCGTCGATGGCCTCGGGGGTGGTCTCGAGGTCCGCCGCGAGCTCCTCCCGGAGGCGGGACCAGGCATCGTCGAGGAAGGCCTCCCGCTGCTCGAGCGCCGGCGCGCTCGGCGCGCTCTCCTGGTAGAGTTCGACGGCGCTCTTGTAGCGGCCGATGCGGATGAAATCGGTCCGCACGCCGACGCGGGCGAGCACCTCCCGGGCGCTGAGGAGCTCGCTCCCTATACCCAGGAGCCGCACGTAGCCGGCCGGCTCCATCACCCGTCGTGACGCCGGGCCGCAGGCGTAGAGCTCGCTGCCCGTCGCCGCCTCGAGCAGGCACGCGACGGGCTTGCCCGCCGCCTC
>JBCDGX010000885.1:0-1756 GCA_038750805.1 Myxococcota bacterium | reverse complement strand
GGCGGCGCCCAGGGCGGCGCGTCCTGGCGCGGCGCGCCAGCGGCAGGCGCGGTCGCGGGCGGGAGCGGCGGCAGCGGGCCGAGCTCGGCCTCGGGCGGGGGCGGCTCACCGTGGAGGCGCAAGACGGGTCGCGGGCCGCGCGGCGCCGGGCTCTCCTCGAGCTCGGCGGGAGGCTCGGACCAGCCGCCCGCGCCCTCGTCCTCGAAGAGCGGCGTGCCGGGCTCGGACCACTCACCGGCCTCGGGATCGTCGAAGAGGCTCGCGTCGCGGCCCTGGCCGATGCGCACGGTCTCGCGCGGCGGCCCCGGGACCTGCCGCTCGTTCCGGAGGCGCTCGTTCTCGGCGCGCGCGAGGGCCAGCTCGCTCTCGAGGCGCCGGCGCTCCTCGGCCTCCCGGCGCTCCTCGGCGCGACGCGCCTCGGCCTCGCGCGCCTCGATCTCGGCGGCGTCGGCAGGCGCGGGCGTCCGTCCCGCGCAGCCGAGGCCGAGCATGAGGACACCGGCGAGGAAGGCGCGCCTGGGGAGAATGGTACGGACGCGCACCGCGCAACCCAAGTATCCGCGCACTGCGCATGGCCGTGCCGAGCCCCTTTCGAGGCCGCGCGCACGCTCAGGAATGGCGGCCGATGCCCCGGAAGCGGGCGTAGCGCCGCTCGAGGCGCTCCTGCACGGTCCACGAGCGGAGCTCGGCGAGCTCCCGACGAAGCGCCGCGCCGAGGCGCCGGGCCGCGTCCCCGTAGTCGCGATGGGCCCCGCCGATGGGCTCGCTGATCACCTTGTCGACGATGCCCAGGCGCAGCGCGTCGGGCGCCAGGAGCTTGAGCTGCTCCGCCGCTTCCGGCCCCCGCGCGCCGTCGCGCCAGAGGATCGACGCGCAGCCCTCCGGCGTGATCACCGAATAGGTCGCGTACTCGAGCATCAGCACGCGCTCGGCCACGCCGAGGGCCAGGGCGCCACCGCTCCCGCCCTCGCCGATCACCGTCGCGATGTTGGGGACCTCGAGCTCCGCCATCTTGAGGATGGACGCGCCGATGGCCTCGCTCTGCCCCCGCTCCTCCGCGCCGAGCCCCGGGTAGGCGCCGGGCGTGTCGATGAAGGTCAGCACCGGCCGCCCGTAGCGCCCGGCGAGCTCCATCACCCGCTGCGCCTTCCGGTAGCCCTCGGGGTGCGCCATGCCGAAGTTGCGCTGCTGCTTCTGCTTGGTCGTCCGGCCCTTTTGGTGGCCCACGACGCACACGCTCTTCCCGTCGAGGCGCGCGAACCCCGCGATGATCGCCGGGTCGTCGCCGTAGACGCGGTCCCCGTGCAGCTCGAGCACGTCGTCGAAGATCCGCTCGAGGTAGTCGAGGAGGTAGGGCCGGTCCGGATGCCGGCTGAGCTGGACCTTGTTCCAGACACCCAGGTCCCCGAGCAGGTCCTGCTGGAGCGTCCGGGCTCGGGCCTCGAGCTCGGCGATTTGCTCCGCGACCACCGCGTCCCCATCGGAGAGCGCGCGGAGCTCGCGGATGCGGCTCTCCAGCTCCACGAGCGGCTTCTCGAATTCGAGGTGGGCCATCAGCAGCGTCCTGGGGGATGGCGCGCGCCCGCGTCAAGCGCTCGCCGGGTCCCCTCCTCAGCCCGGGCGCGTGCGCTCGTCCCAGAGCGAGGCCGGGTCCTTCGCCCCGGTCACGTTGAAGACGCGGAGGGCCTGCGACTTGCCCTTCATCTTCTTCGGCTCGAGTTCGTCGAACTCGAAGTAATCCTTCACGCGGTTGTAG
>JBCDGX010000884.1:0-1762 GCA_038750805.1 Myxococcota bacterium | reverse complement strand
GTCGCCGTACTTCTCCTCGAAGATGCCGATGGCGCCGCGGTCCGTCGCCGCGTCCATGGCCATCACCTCGGTGGTGATCGGCGTGTTCTCGAGCACGGCCGCGTTGACCATGTCCTCGATGCGCTGGAGCTCCTCGTCCGTGGGCGCGCGCCCCGTCGAGTAGTCGAAGCGGAGCCGGTCCGCGCTCACGAGGCTGCCCTTCTGGGCCACCGCGCCCCCGAGCACCTCGCGCAGCGCCCAATGGAGCACGTGCGTCGCGCTGTGGTTCCGCCGCGTCGCCTGGCGCCGCGCGTGGTCGACCTCGAGCTCGATCTGCTGCCGCGCCTTGAGCGTGCCGCGGACGATCTCCCCGAAGTGCACCGTGAGCCCCTCGACCGGGAGCTGCGTGTCGTCGACGCGGAGCTCGGCGGTCTGGTGGAAGAGGCGTCCGCCGTCGCCGGCCTGGCCGCCCTTTTCGCCGTAGAAGGGCGTCTTCCGGGTCACGACGCCGACCACGTCGCCCTCGCCGGCCTCGCGCACGCGCTCGCCGTCCTTGACGATGGCGAGCACCTCGCTCTTGGCGCGCTCCTCCTCGTAGCCGAGGAACTCCGTGGTCCCCGCGGCCTCGCGGACGTCGAACCAGACCTTCTCGCTGGCCTTGGCGTCGTTGAGCTTGCTGCTCCGGCTGAGCTCCTTCGCCTTCTGGAGCTCGGCCTCGAAGCCCTCGTCGTCGACGACGAAGCCCTTCTCCTCGCCGATGACCTCCTGGAGGTCCTTCGGGAAGCCGTAGGTGGAGTAGAGGTCGAAGGCGACGGGGCCCGGCAGCACCTTGGTGTCGCCCCGGGACTCCCAGGTCTGGTTCGCGTCGATGAGCGTGAGCCCGGACTTCAACGTGCGGCGGAACTGCTCCTCCTCGCGGCGCGTGACGTCCTCGATGAGCGCGGCCTGCTCGGTGAGCTGCGGGTAGTGCTCGCCCATGAGCTCGCCGACCTTGAGCGCCACGTGGTGGAGGAAGGGCTCCTCGATGCCCAGCTTGTAACCGTGGCGGATGGCCCGGCGCATGACGCGCCGGAGCACGTAGGGGCGCTTGCCCGCGCCCGGCGCGATGCCCTCACTGATGGCGAAGGCGCTGAGGCGGGCGTGGTCGGCGATGACGCGCATGGAGACGTCGGTCTCGCTCGTCGTCGCGCCGTATTTCGTGCCCGCGATCTCGCCGGCGAGCTCGGCCAGGGGGCGGAGGAGGTCGGTGTCGTAGTTGGAGAGCACGCCCTGCTTCACGACGGCCATACGCTCGAGGCCGGCGCCCGTGTCGACGCTCGGCGCCGGCAGGTCCGCCATGGCGCCGCCGCTCTGCCGGTCGAACTGCATGAACACGAGGTTCCAGAGTTCGAACCAGCCGCGGCCCTCGGGGGTCGGCTCCTCACCGAAGGTGCGCGGGTCGACGTCGTCGAGGCCGAGGCAGTAGTGGATCTCGGTGCAGGGCCCGCAGGGGCCCGTGTCGCCCATCTGCCAGAAGTTGTCCTTCGCGCCGCAGGCGATGATGCGGTCGTCGCTCGCGCCGGTGACGTCCTTCCAGAGCTGCGCGGTCTCGTGGTCCGGGCCGCCGTAGCCCTCCTCGCCGCCGAAGTAGGTGAAGACCATGCGCTCCGGGTCGAGCTTCAGCTCGTCCATGAAGAACGCCCAGGCGTGCTCGATGGCCTCGCGCTTGAAGTAATCGCCGAAGGAGAAGTTCCCCATCATCTCGAAGAACGTGTGGTGGCGCGCGGTGCGGCCGACGTTCTCG
>JBCDGX010000883.1:0-1768 GCA_038750805.1 Myxococcota bacterium | reverse complement strand
GCGGCGTGCCCAGCAGGTGCGCGACGCGGTCCAGCAGGCGCGGCAGGACGACCCCGCGCCGGAGCAGCGCCGCCCCCTCGGCCGCGCCGACGCCTGGGCGCAGGCGCTTCTCGGCGACCACGCGGGGGCCATCGCGAGCGCGCGGAGCTGGCTGGGCCTTCAGGACCGGGAGGGCGCCGAGCTCCTGGTCCGCCTCGCGGTGCTCGCGGTCCGGCGCGAGGATCTGCCGTCTGCATCGCAGGCGCTCACCCTGGCCCGACGGAGCATGCCCCAGGATCCGCAGGTGCTCCGGGACCTGGCCGCCGTGGAGGTCGCCCGTGGGCGCGGAGGCGCCGCCGTCGCGCTCCTTCAGCAGCGCCTCGCGCTGGCCCCGGACGACGACGCCGCGCGCATCGACCTCGCCGGGGCCCTCGCCGCCGCCGGTCGCCTCGAGGACGCGGCGGCGGCCTGGCGGGAGCTCGCCGCGGCGGCCCGGGCGCGAGGAGAGGAGGCCCTCGCGCGGAGCCACGAGCTCCGCGGGGCCGAGCTCTTGCTGGAAGCCGGGCACCCCCGCGCCGCGCTGACCGTCGCCGAAGCGCTCGGTGGCGACGACCCGGATGGCCACGCGGCGCTCGTCGCGGGTCTCGCGCTGGCGGCGCTGCGGCGCCCAGCGGAGGCCCGCGCGGCCCTTCGCGACGCGCTGCTCCGGCGCCCCGGGGACCTGCGCGCCGAGCAGGCGCTCGCCGCCCTGGAGCGCTGAGGCAAGGGCGGGATCGCGGCGACCGGGCTATGGTGTCGGGTCGATGCCTTTCGCCTCGCTGGCCCGCCTCGTCGCCGCCCTCGTGATCCTGATGGGGATCCTGCCCGCGGCCGCTCGCGCTCAGACCGGCGAGCGCGGCTCGGACCTCGGCGCGCCGCGGCCGGCTCCGGGGCCCGAGACGTCGCACGCCGTGCCACCGCCGCCGTCGACGCCGGACCTGCCGGCCCCGCGCTACGAGGCCCCACCCAGCCTCAGGCCGGCCGACGAGGCCCTCGCCGGCACCCAGCGTCAGCTTCCGCGCGCGCTCGCGACCCGGCTCCGTGTGCTCGGGACGAACCTCCAGATCCTCGGCAGCCGCAACCGGCAGCGGCGCGTCGATGGCGTCCTCTCCGTGCTCAGCGGTGGCGTCTCCGTGGGCTTCGGCGTGTGGGCGCGGCGCGACGAGACGACCGAGCGGGGACTCGCCCGCTACCTCTTCCTCTGGGGGAGCGCGGGCCTCGTGCGGGGCGTCGTCAGCCTGGCCCTCGATCCGCGCGCGCAGGAGGCCTGGGCCGGCTTCCGCTCCATGCCCTCGCGCGACCTCGGGGAGGCCCAGGAGCGCCTGCTCTTCGGCGAGGAGGCCCTCGAGCGCATCGCGCGGCGCGCACGCATCGGCCGCTTCCTCGATAGCGCGCTGAACGTGGCCGTGGGCGCGGCGGTGCTGCCCGTCTACCTGGCGCCGAAGGACTTCAACATCGACCAGCCCTTCGATTACTTCGTGATCATCGGCTCGGCGATCAGCGTGATCAGCGGCATCGTCACGCTCGCGACGCCCTCGGACGCCGAGCGTCGCTGGCGCTCCTACCGGGAGCTCGTGCGCCTGGAAGAGCGCGCGGCCGAGACGGCGCACGGCCTTCGCCTCGAGGGCCTCGGCGTCGCGCCCCGCCCCGGCGGGGCGAAGCGCGGGCTGCGCGCCCGCGGCTGAGCGGGCGCAGGGCGGGGCCCCGGCGCGCGCGCTTTCGTCCGTGGCGAACAACGCCCCGCCGAAGG
>JBCDGX010000882.1:0-1778 GCA_038750805.1 Myxococcota bacterium | reverse complement strand
GCGGGTCGAGCACCGGCGCGTCCGGGTGCAGGCCAGGCTTCGGTCGGAAGCGCCGGTAGCGGATGCCGCAGACGAGCGCGTGGCGCTCGCGGTTGTCCTCGACGTGCACCAGCGGCACCTCGACGCGCCGCACGGGGTCATCGGGAAGCACCACCGCCACCCGCGTGCGCCCGACGGGGCCGCGCGGGCCATGGAAGGCCAGCTCGAGGCGCCCCGTCGACGCGTCCACGAGGCGCGTGGTCTCCGCCTGCTTCGAGAGGTCGCCGACGAGCGGCGGGTGCTCGACGGCCGTGCGCAGCTCGAGCTCGAGCGCGCCCAGCTCGAGGCTCGCGAGGCGCCGATGCCCGTCGTCGCGGAGCTCCCGCACGAGCGGCGCGCCGAGCCCGAAGCCCGCGCGCGCAAGGTCGTCCAGCACGTCCTCGAGGTCTCGCCGGAGGAAGAAGGGGAGCGCGAAACGGTCGAGCAGCTCCGGGCCCCAATCGACCAGCCCGTCGTCGAAGGGCTTCGTCGCGAGGCGCGCGAGCACGGCCCGGAAGAGCGCCGCCCGCGCGGCCGCGTGCTCGGGCGTCGGCGCCTGCCTCAGCGCGCGCAGCTCGATGACCCCGAGCCGTCCGCGTGTGCCGAGCCAGGGATTCCAGAGCTTCTCGAGGTTCACCTCGGCGCGGTGCGTGTTCCCGAAGCGGTCGGCGCAGAAGGGCGCGAGCGTCTCCCAGAGGCGCGTCGCCCAGCCGTCCACCTCGCGTGGGGTCTCGAGGCTCCGGCGGAGCCGCCCGAGCGCGAGCTGCAGCTCGCCGACGAGCTCGCGCGCGCCCTCGTCCGCCCGCGGCGCCTGCCCCGAGCCGCCCGCGTGGGTCCCGAAGTAATAGCTCAGCGAGGGGTGGCGGTTGAGGTAGACGAGGAGCCGGGGGAGGAGCGCGCGGTGGCGAAAGAAGGGGCTCCTCAGCGGCTCGCTCGCGCCGAAGGTCAGGTGCCCGCCGCCGCCCGAGTCGGTCTCTTCGCCGTTGAAGTGGAGGCGCCGCGCGGCGAGCCCCTCGGCGCTCGCCGCGATGTGGATGGCCCGCTGGTCCGCGAGGAACGCGCTCACGTCCGTCGCCGGCGCCGTGTTCACCTCGATGACCGCCGGGTCCGGGGTGATCGTCTCGCAGCGCACGCGCGCGTCGACGGGCGGCGGGAAGCCCTGGAGCACGAGCGCCGGAAGCGCTGCCCCGCGCGCTGCGGCGGCGACGCTCATGAGCGCCTCGAGAAAGCCGTCGACGTTTGCGAAGCGCGGCAGCTCGAGGCAGACGTGGCCGCCCTCGAGGCCGACGGAGAAGAGGCGATGACCCGCCTCGCCCACCTCGTCCCGGAGGCCCTCGCTCGGGATGGCCCGGCCCTCGAGGGGCGGGCGCCTTAGCCGCGCGTCGTCCAGGGGCAGCGGCGGACCCTCGAGGGTCTGCACGCAGCGCCAGGGGAGCCCGTCGCGGCCCGAGGGGTCGTCGATGGCCGCGTCCGCCAGGGCGAGCGGGCGGGGGCCGGCGTCGAAGCTCCGGGCGCCGAGCGCGTCCGCCAGCGCGTCCCGGAAGCGCTGGGCCGAGGGCGTGGCCACCGCGGGCGCGCCTTCGAGCGCGGGATCCGGCGGCCCCTCCCAGCAGGGCGTTCCGTCGCGTCGCTGGTAAACTCCGACGCTCCAGCGCGGCGCCGGCTCGCCCGGGTATTGCCGACCGATCGTTCGGAGGACGCACGCCCCGGGGCGGGCGCGATGACGGAGGAGGCGGAGGGCGCGGTCGAGCTTGCCCTCG
>JBCDGX010000881.1:0-1783 GCA_038750805.1 Myxococcota bacterium | reverse complement strand
TCGTGCTCGGCGGCAGCGAGGACACGATCTTCCGCCCCTCGCAGGTGCGCGCGACCGCGGCCGTCTACGGCGTCGAGGCGGAGCTCACCGAGGGGATGGCCCACAACATGATGAGCGAGCCCGGCTGGGAGGCCGTGGCCGATCGCGTGGCGGCGTTCGTGCTCGGCTGAGCGCGCGCGAGCTCGGCCGTTGCACCGACGGCACGGGGCCCGACGCGCGCCGCGGTAGGCTGCCGGCGGAGGTAGCGATGGCCCTGTCCGATCAAGTCCCCCTCGAGTCGCCCTTTCACGCCCGAAGCACCGGCGACGAGGTCCTCGAAGGCCTCGCGCTCGAAGGCAAGACCGCCGTCGTGACCGGCGGCTATAGCGGCATCGGCCTCGAGACCACGCGCGCGCTCGCGGCCAAAGGCGTGCACGTGGTCGTGCCCGTCCGCTCGCCCGAAAAAGCCGAGAAGGCGCTCGCGCCCATCGCCGGAGCCGTGCGCACGGCGGCCCTCGACCTCGGCGACCTCGCGAGCGTCCGCGCCTTCGGCGAGGCGATGCGGGGCTCGCTCGGGCGCCTCGATTTCCTCATCGCGAACGCCGGCATCATGGCCTGCCCCCTCACGCGCGTCGGGCCCGGCTGGGAGGCGCAGCTCGGCGTGAACCACCTGGGCCATTTCGCGCTGACCAAGGAGCTCCTGCCGCTGCTCGAGAAAACCGCCGGCGCCCGCGTCGTCGCGCTCTCCTCGACGGGCCACAAGATCAGCGACGTGCGCTGGGACGACCCGCATTTCGAGCAGGGCGAGTACGAGAAATGGCGCGCCTACGGGCAGGCGAAGACGGCGAACGCGCTCTTCGCGAACGGCCTCGCGCGCCGGCTCCGGGAGAGCGGGGGCCTCGCCTTCGCCGTGCACCCGGGGGGCATCTTCACGCCGCTCCAGCGGCACCTCCCCAAGGAGGAGATGATCGCCCTCGGATGGCTCGACGAGAACGGTGAGCCCAGCGAGATGGCGAAGACCGGGTTCAAGACACCGGAGCAGGGCTGCTCCACGACGCTCTGGGCGGCCACCTCGCCGCTGCTCGAAGGCAAGCCCGGCGTCTACTGCGAGGACTGCAACGTCTCCGCGCCGACGGATCCGGGGAGCCAGGCCGGGCGCTGGATGGGCGTCGACGCGCACGCGGCCAGCGACGAGTCCGCCGAGCGCCTCTGGGAGATGAGCGAGGCCATGCTCGCCGACGCCTGAGCGCCACCGACGCCACACGAACATAAAGTGACACTGGCGCATTGCGCAGGAGTGTCGCATTGTATTCGCGTGGCCGAGGAGGACGAGCGCCTGAGCATCGACGAGCTGGCGACGCGTGGCGGCGTGTCGCGGCGCACCGTCCGCTACTACGTGCAGCGCGGGCTTCTTCCGCGCCCCACGGGCGTGGGGCGCGGGAAGCACTACACGCCGGCCCACCTCGCGCGGCTGATCGAGGTACGCACGCTTCAGGAGCGCGGCGTCCCGCTCGCCACCATCGAGGGCGAGGCCGCTGGGCCCGTTCCGCGACCCCGTCCGCCGAATGTGACACCACCGGAGCGCCCGGACGTGCGCCTGCCAGGGGGCTCTCGCCCCCCCAAGCCGACGCCGCCACGCCGGCCCCCTGCGCCGGGGGAGCCCTGGTGGCGCGCGGAGCTCGCGGACGGCGTCGAGCTCCACGTCCGCGGCGGCCCGCTGCCCGCCGAGACCCTCGAGGCGCTTCGGCGCCTCCTCACCTCTTCCCCGACCCGGACGACACGCCCCGGCGCCAAGCGCGCAGGC
>JBCDGX010000880.1:0-1818 GCA_038750805.1 Myxococcota bacterium | reverse complement strand
GGCGGGAGCACCTCGCGCTCCCGGGGCTCGGGTCGGCGCTCGAGCTCGAGCGCGATCTCGGTGCGGCGCGGGGGCTCGGGCCGGCGCCGAGCCGCGACGCGCTCCTCGGCGGCCTCGCCGGTCGCCTTCCCCCCGGCGACCTCCGAGCGCTCCGCCTGGCGCTGGCCGAGCTCGACGGGGTTCGAAAACGCCTCGACGACCCCGCCGGACCACCCCGCCTCGGTCCCCGGGACCTCGCGCGGATCCTGCGCGCGGGCGAGCGCGCCCGGGAGGCCGTCGTTCCGCGCGGGCGTTGAGGCGGCGGCTTCTGTATGCTCTCGCCTCCCGTGAACCAGCCCCGACCGTACGCGGAGCCCCTCCCGGAGGCGGCCCTCGCCCGGGCCGCCGAGCTCTGCGGCGCCGTGCTCGACGAGGTGCAGGCGGTCTACGTCGGTCCCCGGGCCATCCCGGAGCTCCTCCTCGTCGGCGTGCTCGCCCAGGGCCACGTGCTCCTCGAGGGCGTGCCCGGCGTGGCCAAGACGACGCTCGTGAAGGCCTTCGCGACCACCCTCGGCTGCACCTTCCGGCGCATCCAGTTCACGCCCGATCTGCTCCCCGCGGACATCACGGGCACCTTCGTGCTCAGCCCGCGGGACGGCACCTTCTCGCTCCGCGAAGGTCCGGTCTTCGCGAACGTCGTGCTCGGCGACGAGATCAACCGCGCGCCGGCGAAGACCCAGAGCGCGCTCCTCGAGGCCATGCAGGAGCGGCAGGTCACCATCGAGGGCGAGACGCGGCCCCTGCCGAGCCCCTTTTTGGTGCTCGCGACGCAGAACCCCGTCGAGCAGGCCGGCACCTACCCGCTGCCCGAGGCCCAGGTCGACCGCTTCCTCGTGCGCGTGCTCGTCGGTTACCCGGAGGCCCGGCACGAGCGCGCCATCCTCCGTCGCTTCCTCGGCGAGCAGCCGGAGCCGCGGTCCATCCTGAGCCCCGAGGCGGTGCTCTCGCTCCAGCATCAGGTGGCCGCGGTGCACGTCGAGGACGCCGTGCTCGATTACGTGATCCGCATCGCGGAGCACACGCGGCGCCACGGGCGCCTCTACCTCGGCGCCTCGCCGCGGGCCTCGCTCGGCCTGGTGCGTGCGGCCCGCGCCCGCGCACTCCTCGCCGGACGCGGCTACGTGCTCCCGGACGACGTGCAGGCCCTCGCGGAGCCGGTGCTCGCGCATCGCCTGGTGCTGACGCCCGAGGCCGAGATGGAGGGGACGCGCACCGAGGACGTCGTCCGCGAGGCGCTCCAGCGCGTTCCGCCGCGCTCCGACGGCGCCGCGCGATGAGGGGCCCGGCGCCGGGGGCCGGCTGATGCTGCCCATGGCGAGCCGCGGGGCCCTCGTGCTCCTCGCCGCGCTCGGGGGCCTCGTCGGGCTCGGGCTGGCGACCACACGGCCGGAGCCGATCGTGCTCGGGAGCGCGGGCTTCGTCGCCTTCGCCCTGGCCTTCGCGCGGGCGGTACCGACCGGCCGGCGCCTGCGGCGGGAGCGCCTCGAGCTGGCGTGGTGGCTCGACCACGGCACGGGCCTCGCGAGCGGCAGCGCCGTGCCGGGGCCGCCCTTCACCGTGCGCTGCTACGTGCGGCATCGGGGGACGGCGATCCTCGAGGTGGTCGAGCTCCGGCCGCTCCTCCCGGAGGCCCTCGAGCTCGTCGACGCGCCGCCGGCGCTGCGCTTCCGGCCGGGCTCGCGCACCGAGTTCGCCTTCCGGCTCCGGGCCCGGACCGCGGGCCGCGCCGTGGTGCACGGCCTCGCGCTGACCGTGCGCGGCCCCCTCGGGCTCTTCGAG
>JBCDGX010000879.1:0-1837 GCA_038750805.1 Myxococcota bacterium | reverse complement strand
GACCCGGCTCGCGAAGGCGTCGCCGGTCGGGTCGAGGAGCACGGCGAGGGCGAGCTCCGAGTCGACGAGGCGCTGGGCCGCGGCCATGGCCCCGTCGGCGCCGGGGTTCCGCCGAAGTGAGGCGGCCGCGTCGTCGTGGCGCGCGAGGGCCGCGTCGGGGCCGGCGGCGGCGCGACGCGTGGCGCGCGCCAGGGCGATGGCGCGGGCGTCGAGGCTGCGGCGGATCTCCACGGCACGGGGAACGGACGAAAGGCCGCCCCCCTGAAGGTCCGGCCCGGGCGTGCTAGCTGAGCCCCATGGGTGCCCCGCTCATCCTGGACGCGCGCTTCCTCGTCTCCGCGACGAGCCACGCCCAGCTCCCGCCGCCGCTGGTGGCCGAGGTCGCCTTCGCCGGACGCTCGAACGTGGGCAAGTCGAGCCTCATCAACCGCCTCGTCGAGCGGAAGAAGCTGGTCCGCACGAGCTCGACGCCGGGCTGCACGCGCGGCATCAACGTCTTCCGGATCGGCGTGCGCCTTCCCGGCGCGGAGGGCGCGGACCGGGACGCCGAGCTCGATCTCGTCGACCTGCCCGGCTACGGGTACGCGCGCCGCTCGAAGGCCGAGCGCCGGAGCTGGGGGCCGCTCATCGAGGGCTTTTTGAGCGAGCGCCCGGGGCTGCGGGGCGTCGTGATCATCGTCGACGTGCGCCGGGGCCTCGAGGACGACGACCTCCAGCTCCTCGACTACGTGCGGAGCATCGAGCGCCGGCCGATCCTCGTCGCGACGAAGCTCGACAAGCTGCGAAAGAACGAGCGCAAGCTCGCCCTCGAGGCCGTGGGGAAGCCGCACCGGCTCCGCGTCCACGGCTTCAGCAGCGAGACCGGCGAGGGCCGCGAGGCGCTCTGGCGAACGCTCCTCCGCGTGGCGAGCGTCGGGCCCGCGGCCTGAGCCGCGCCCTCGGGCTCATTCGGCGATGGGGGCGCCGCAGCGTCGGCACGTCGGCACCTCGCGGGCGAGGCGGAGCAGCGGCCCGCCGGCGCTCATCACGAGCATGGCGCTCGGGATCATCACGCAATAGTCCGCCGAGAGCACCGGCGAGAGGATGCCGAGAAGCACCAGCACGCCGACCCAGCCACGGAGGGCCCAGCGCCAGCCCCGCCAGGGCCGCATCACCGGCGTCTCCCGTTCGCAGCGCGCGCAATGAGCCTTGCCCAGCCCTACGTTGCCCATCGTGACCCCCTCCTCGGTCGGCTGGGGTCGCCGGGCGTTTACGGGTAGAGCCGCTCGTCTCAGGCGCGTGCGATCGCGCGGCGCGAGAGCCGGGAGAAGCGGAGGGTGAGCAGCCCGGCCACGGCCCCGAGGCCGGCGCTCAGGCCCCACCAGAGGCCGCGCACCTCCCAGCCGAGCCCGTAGGCGCAGAGGAGCATCACCGGGAGCCCGACGGCGTAGTGGCCGACGAGGTTCGCGCCCATGGTCGCGCGCGTGTCACCGGCGCCCCGGAGCGCGCCCGCGGCGATGCCCTGGAGCGCGTCGACGACCTGGAAGGCGCCCACGATGGCGAGGAGCGGTACCGCCGCCGCGATCACGCCGGCGTCGTCCGAGAGCACGCGCGCGAGGAAGCCCGGCGCCCCGACGTAGAGCGCCGCCACGCCGACGTTGAAGGCGGCGCCGAAGCCGAGGGCGACGAAGCCCGCCCGGCGCGTCCCGGGCACGTCGCCGCGGCCGATGGCCCGTCCGACGCGCACGCTCGCCGCGACGCCGAGGCCCACGGCGACCTGGAAGGTCAGGCTGCCCCAGGCGAGGGCGACGCTATGGGCCGCGAGCGCCCGCGCGCCGAAGCCGCCGGCGAGCACCGT
>JBCDGX010000878.1:0-1841 GCA_038750805.1 Myxococcota bacterium | reverse complement strand
CGGAAACGGAAACGGAAACGGAAACGGAAACGGAAACGGAAACGGAAACGGAAACGGAGACCCCCGCCTCCCGGCCCTGGCCGGCCGGACCGGACGAGGAGCGCGTCGCCCGGGCCTCCTTCGCGCCGCCCTCCGGACGCTCGCCGAGCTCCTCGCCGCCGCGCGTCGCCGCGCCGCCCCCCACCGCCCCGAACGCGGCCAGCCTCCGGCCGAGCGGCACTTACGACCCGACCGCCGGGCCGCGCGAGCCCTCGGACGCCGAGCCCGAGCTCCGCGCCGTCGCGAACGACGAGGGATCCGGAAGGTGGCGCGCGGGCCGTCGCTCCCCCACCGTCGGGGCCGAGGCGGAGCTCCGCCAGCGCCTTGTGAAGGGCGACCTCGACGCGGGCCTCGAGCTCGGCGCACGCCTCCTCGGCGAAGGGTCTCGGGCCCGCCTGGCGGTCGCGCCGCTCCTCCGCGTCGTCCGAGCCGAGCCCTGGCGCGTCGACGCCCTCCGCCTCCTCCACCAGGCCGCCGACGGGAGCCGCGCGCTCGCCATCGCGTCGGTCTGCGCGACGCTTCGCACCCTCTTCGAGGACCGAAGCGCAGACCCGGAGCCGGACCACCTGCTGCGCTGGTCCGACTACGTCGCCGAGCCCCGGGGCCTCGTCACGCCACGACCCTCGGCGTGGCTGCGTGCGCTGGGGGAGGTCTGGCGCGGCAGCCCGACGCTCTTCCAGGGGAGCCTCGAGGCGATCGGCCTCGGCAGCGCCACCCGCGTCGACCCGGCGGGCTCCGACGTGGCCCCGCGCTCCGCGGCGCACCTCCTCGCGGTGGCCCAAGGCGTGCTCGAGCTCGGCGACGTCGCGCTCTACTCGCTCGGCGCGAACGAGGGCATCGAGGTCGTGCCCACGCGGCCTCCGACGGTGGTCGTGACGGCCTACGAGGAGCGCTCCCGTGGCCACCTCCTTCCCTTCCGGCTGGGTCGCGCGCTCGAGCTCGCCCGGCCGGTGCACGTGCTCGCCACGACCCAGGCTCCGGACGACCTCGAGGTGCTGCTCCAGGGCATCGACGTCGCCTTCGGCCGGCCCATCGAGGCCGTCGCGGAGCCCGTCGCCGCGATGGCGTCGTCGCTCTGGGGCGCGCTCCCGACCAAGTCCCAGGGCGCGCTGCGCACCCTCCTCGCCGCCGCGCCCCCGGCCCCGGACGTGACGATGATCCTCGAGGAGCTGGCCGAAGCCGGCGCCCGGGCGGGCTTCCTCCTCGAGGGCAGCCTCGCGCGAAGCATCGACGCCCTCGCGCTCCACGACCCGGACCTGGCCCCCGAGCGGCTCGGCAACGAGGCGGGCTTCGCGGCGCTCGCGAAGCACCATCCCTCGTTCCGCGCGGTCCTGCGCATGGCGCTCTCCGACGAGCACCTGGCGGCGCGCGCGCATCTCCTCCGCGAGTGAACGCCGGCCCACAAGCAAACGCCCCGCCGCGAGGGCGAGGCGTCCGGCTGGAGGGTCCATAAGCCGAGTTCTGTTCTCGCTGCCGTCGCCGGCGAACGAGCGAGGACCATTCCTCTAGGAGCCGCGTCGCCGCGGCTCTCGAGCGACGTACCCGGAAGCTCGGGCGGGCCGCCCTCGACGCTTCCCTATTTCGTCTTGCACCGGATGGGGTTTGCCGTGCGACCGCCGTTACCGGCGGCCCGGTGAGCTCTTACCTCACCCTTTCACCCTGGCCGCGCGCCTCGCGGGGCGCGGTGGTCTGCTCTCTGTGGCACTTTCCTCGGGGTCGCCCCCACCAGGCGTTACCTGGCACCCTGCCCTGCGGTGCTCGGACTTTCCTCCCGCCCGGGTCGAGACCCGGGCCGGGGGGGG
>JBCDGX010000877.1:0-1879 GCA_038750805.1 Myxococcota bacterium | reverse complement strand
CTTCGTTTTGGCCAAGGCCGCCCGCGAGGGGGAATCGGAGGGAGCCCGGCGCGCCGGGCGGACCGGTCGCCGCGTCGCCCTCGTCATCTATTGGGCCCTGATGATCTACATCGCCGCCGTCGGCTTCATCTCGGTCGTCCCCCAGGTGTTCTTCCCGGAATTCGACCCCGAGATGGCTCCCGCGGGCCCCTGCCCGGAGGCCTACGCGACGCTCCGCGAGGAGCTCGTGGAGGCCGCCGCCGACCACGTTGGCCGGGAGAACCCCGACGCCCTGGCACCGCTTCTCGATCGCTGGGACGACCGCTACGCGGCGCTCCGCGATCGCTGTGACGACCCCGGCGAGCGCGAGCTCCAGCTCCGCCATCGCCTCGAAACCACGCTCCGGCGCTACGACCGCGACGAAGGCACGCTCCTCGACGCGCTCCGCGCCTCCGCTCCTCCCGAAGGGAATCCATGACCTCCGCCCCGGGCGATGCCGCCCCCGATACTCCGCGCACCTTCGCCAGCCTCGGCCTCGGTGACGCCGTTCTGAAGGCCCTCGACGAGATGGGCTGGGACGAGCCCACGCCCGTCCAGGCCGAGTCCTACGCGCCCATCGTCAGCGGTCGCGACGTGGTCGTGCAGGCCCGAACGGGCACCGGCAAGACCGGCGCCTTCGGCATTCCGATGGTCGACCGGCTCGTGAAGGAAGAGCCCGGCGTGCAGGCGCTCGTGCTCGCCCCGACGCGCGAGCTCGCGCTCCAGAGCGCCCGGGAGATCGCGAAGCTCGGCGCTCATAAGGAGCTCTCGACGACCGCGGTCTACGGCGGCGCGCCGATGGAGCGCCAGGTCCGGGAGCTGAAGGAAGGCGCGCAGATCGTCAGCGGGACGCCCGGCCGCGTCCTCGACCACCTCCGCCGCGGGACCATGGACACGTCGAAGCTCGCCGTGCTCGTGCTCGACGAGGCCGACGAGATGCTCTCGATGGGCTTCGCGAAGGAGCTCAACGCGATCCTCGAGCTGCTCCCCAAGTCGCGGCAGACGCTGCTCTACTCGGCGACCGTCGATGGGCCCGTGATGCGCGTCGGCGAGCGGCACATGAAGGACCCGCTGAAGCTCGAGCTCAGCGGCGATGCCGTCGGCGCCCTCACCGTCACGCACTACGCCTACATGGTCAGCGGCAAGGGGCGGGCGAAGGACCTCGTGTCGATCCTCGAGGTCGAAGACCCCGAGAGCGCGATCGTCTTCTGCAACACGAAGGTCGAGACCGAGCGCGTGGCAGCGCACCTCCAGGCCCAGGGCTTCAGCGCCGAGTGGCTGAACGGCGACCTCCCCCAGGGCGAGCGCGAGAAGGTCATGGCGAAGACCCGCGAGGGGAAGTGCCGCTACCTCGTCGCGACCGACGTGGCCGCGCGCGGCATCGACATCTCGCACCTGACGCACGTCATCAACTTCAGCCTTCCGGACCACCTCGAGCAGTACATCCACCGGACGGGGCGGACCGGGCGCGCGGGCCGGACGGGCACGGCGCTGACCCTCGTCGCGCCGCAGGAGATCGGGCAGCTCTACTACCTCCGGCTCCAGTACAAGATCTTCCCCGTCGAGCGCACGCTGCCGAGCGCCGGCGAGGCGCAGACGCGCCGGGAGATGGACCGGGTCGGTCTCCTCGCCGCGGCCTTCACGGGGGCGACGAGCGAGATCGACGCCGCCGTCGCGCGCCGCCTGCTCACGCATCCGGAGGCCGAGCGCCTCGTCGCCGGGCTTCTCGGGGCCTTCTTCGGGACCGAGGCGGAGACCGAGGAAGAGGTGGACGACCTCGCGGCCGCCGCGCGCCGGGAGCGCCCGGCCCCGCCGGCCCCGGAGCCGGCGCCCGAAACTCCCGAGGCCGCGGAGGCCGCGG
>JBCDGX010000876.1:0-1912 GCA_038750805.1 Myxococcota bacterium | reverse complement strand
CTCGTCGCCACGAGCTGGAGGTTCGGATCGTCCGGGTCCTGGGCGAAGCCGAAGCCGAGCGGAGCCCCGCCGTGCGCGGCGGCCAGGGCCGGAAGCGCGAGCGCGAGCGCGAAAGCGAGCACGAACCGGGACACGGCGAAACAAGATAGGGCGATATCCGGCCATGGCCAGCTCGGGCCGCTCGTGGACGCCTTCCCCGCGCTGGGACGGCGCGCTCGGTGGGGGCCTTGGGCCGCTCACGCGCGGGTCAGCGTGAGCTGAGCGCGCTGGCTCGCCGGGAGCTCGTGCTTCGGGGGCAGGCTGCAGGTCACGGCGCTCCCGCCGCCCTCTCGCGCGCGGATCCCGAGGGACCCGCCGTGTCCCTCGGCGATCTCCCGGCAGAGCGCGAGGCCCATGCCGCTCCCGCCCGGCTTCGTCGTGTAGAAGGGCAGGAGCCCGTTCCGCAGGGCCTCATCGCTGAAGCCCGGGCCCCGGTCGAGGATGCGGAGGTCGACGCCGCCGTCCTCCCGCGCCTCCACGCGGAGCTCCACCTCGGCCGCATGCGCGGGGTCCCTGCCGTCGCTCCCCTGCGCCTCGAAGGCGTTCTTCACGAGGTTGATCATCAGCTGCTCGAGCTGCGTGAGGTCCGCGTGCGTCTCCGAAAGCGCGGCCGGGTCCTCGGGCAGCGTCAGCGCCGGGAAGAGGTCCGTCAGGTGCTTGAGGAGCGGCGCCCAGTCGAGCGCGCGCTTCCGGGGGCGCGGCATGCGCGCGAGCTCGGCGTAGCTCCCGAGGAAGGCCTGGAGGTGCTTGGCCCGCTCCTCGACGGAGCCGAGCACCTCCCCGAGGCGCCCCGCGTGTTCCGGATGCTCGGCGATGAAGCGCGCCGAGCCGAGGAGCGATTGGATGGTCGCCAGGCTGTTGTTCAGCTCGTGGCTGATCACCCGGATCACCTTCTTCAGCACCTCCACCTCGCGCCGGCTCACCTCGCGCGTCAGGTGGTTCACCAGCAGGAGCACGTGGCTGCCGCCTGCGAAGCGCACGTCCCTGCGCGAGAGCTGGTAGGTCTCCGCCTGCCCCTCGACGTCCAGCGTGAAGAGCTGCGCCTCGCCGAGGAGCGCCTCCTTCAGCGCCGCCGGCGCCGCCGCCACGAGCCCGAGGAAGTTCTGACCGACCAGCGTCTCGCCCTCGGCGAAGAGCGCGTTCGCCGCGTGGTTCGCGAACACGATGCGCCCGTCGTCGGCGTAGAGGAGGAGCGCGACCGGCGTGGTCTCGACGAGGAGCTGGAAGAGCTCCTTCCCCGGCGCGTCCGCGTCCTCCTTCGGCGGGCGCCGGAGCGCCGCGCCGATCAGCGCCCCGACGAGGAGGCCCGCGGCGAGGCCGACGAGCAGCTCCGCGCTCATCGCGTCCCCGGCGCCGCGTCACCCAATGCGGCGCTCCAGCGTGATCCCCAGGCGCCGCATGCGCCGGTAGAGCGCCTGCCGGCTCAGCCCGAGCGACGCGGCGGCCTGGGCCACGACGTAATCCGCCTCCTCGAGCGCGGCCTGGATGCGCTCCCGCTCCGCACGTCCCGCGTCGTCGAGGCTCGGCGGCGCCAGCGAAGGCCGCGGCGCCGGCGTCGGCGTCGAGCGCCGGAGCCCGAGGTCGCTCGCGTGAATGGCCTCGCCTTCGGCGACCAGGAGCGCCCGGCGGACGGCGTTCGAGAGCTCCCGGACGTTCCCCGGCCACAAGTGGGCGAGGAGGGCCTCGACGGCGTCCTCGGCGAAGCGGCAGGGGGCGCCCTCGGTGCGGAAGGCCGCGAGGAAGGTCTCGGCGAGGGGGAGCACGTCCTCGGGCCGCTCGGCCAGCGGCGGGACCTCGAGCTCGATGACGGCGAGGCGGTAGAAGAGGTCCTCGCGGAAGCGTCCGGCGCCGATCTCCTCGCGAAGGTCGGCGT
>JBCDGX010000875.1:0-1912 GCA_038750805.1 Myxococcota bacterium | reverse complement strand
TCGCCACGACGCGCCGCCGCGCGGCCCCGACGGCGAGGCGGAGGCGCCCCCGCTCCTCGTCGGCGAGCACGGCCCGAGTCGCGAGCCCGAGCGCCTCCCGGGCGGCCTCGGGAAGGAGCGGGTCCACCCGGAGCTTGGGCGGGAAGACCCCCTCCGCGAGGCCCGGGACCGCGACCACGTCGAAGGCGCGGCCGCGAAGCGAGTCCACGCGCGCGACGAGCACGCCCCGGTCCGCAGCCTCCGGCCGCTCGAGGAGATCCGCGAGGCGCGGCCGGAGCACGGCCTCCACCTCGACACGCGAAACCGGCGTCACGGGCGCGAGGGGCTGAAGCTCGGCCAGCACCTGGAGGACGCGCTCGGGCTCCCGGATCGCCCGACTCGCGAGGACCCGAAGCGCCTCGAGCTGGTCGCCCCACGACGCGCCTTCGCCGGGCAGCTCCTCGAGGGCGGCCAGGATCGGAAGCGCGAAGGCCTCGAGCGCGTCGAGGGAGGCCCAGCGCGCCTCGTAGCGCGCGCGCTCGGGCGTGCCTTCATCGAGGGCGGCGATGGCCCGCTCGGTCGCCGCGCGAAGCTCCGCGAGGCGCCGGGTCCAGCGCGCGCGCCCGCCGATCACCGCCGCGTCCTCGAGGAGCCGCTCCCAGCGCCGCGGCACGCGGAGGGTCCCTCGGAGCGCGGGCCCGTCGAGCCCTTCCTCCGCCTCCGCCTGCCCCGCCTCCCGCTCCACGTCGGTCGGGAGCGGGAGGCGCGGGCCCTCTTCGTCATCGCCCGCCGGCGGCACCCAGAGCTCGGCGTCGGGAAGCGCCGCGGGCGGTGCCCCCTCGGCGAGCGCCGGCAGCACGCCCAGGCTGAGGTAGGCTCCGAAGGCCCGGGCCGAATAATCCTCGTCGCGGCAGCGGAGGAGAGCGAGGAGCGCGCGTCCGCCGGGATCGGGCCGGCGCGTCCCGGCCTCGAAGCGCGCCGGGAGGCCCGCGCGACCGAGCGCCTCGGCGAAGGCCGCGCGCTGCGCCCGCGGATCCCGGAGCGCCACCGCCATGCGGTCGAAGGCGATGCCCTCGTCCGCGGCCTCGAGGAGCCGGCGCACGACCTCCACGGCCTCGCGCGCCTCCCCGCCCGCGGCCAGCACCGCGAGCGACGGGTCCGCCTCGCCGTCCGTGACGCCGGCCTCGAAGAGCCGCGCCTGCACGCGGCCGAGGGCCCCCTCCGCCACGCCCTCGTGGATCGCGACCGCGAGCTCCGGGAGCGCGGCTTCGAGCGCCGCCCGGCCCCGCCGATCGTCCGCCGGGAGCGTGAGCACGAGGCTCTCCGCGCGCGCCGCCACGTGCGCGAGAAGGGCCGCCTCGGGACCCTCGAGCCGCGCCGGGTCGAGGAGCACGACGAGCGTGCCTGCGAGGCCTGCGTCGCCTTCCGTGAGGGCGCGCGTGGCCGCCGCGACGACGCCCGCGCGATCGGCGAGGCGGGCCGCGTCGAGCTCCCGCACGTAGGCCGCGAGCAGGGGCGCGAGGGGCGCGGCTTCGCGACGCGCCGCCAGGTCGTCCGCTCCGATGCCCGCGCGACGGAGCTCCCCGAGCGTGCGCGCCAGCGCGCGCGGAAAGCCCGGCATCCCGCCGATGGCCGCGAAGGGACCGAGGCGCTCGGCCTCGCGCTCGCGGAACACGACGCGGGTCACGAGGGCCTCGAGCCCGAGCCCGGCCACCGGCGTGCGCCCCTCGGCGTCGAGCACGGGCGCGGCGAGGCGGCCGAGGAAGGTCCCGAGCGCCAGCGCGTCCCAACCGAAGGTGGCCTTGGCCGGCTGGGCACGGAGCAGGCCCACGGCGGCCTCGCGCGCGCCCGCCGCAACGAGCACCGGCGCGTGCGGGGCGCGTCCACGGAGCCGCTCCCCCGCGGCTTCGAGGCGGGCCGCGGCCGCGGTCGC
>JBCDGX010000874.1:0-1914 GCA_038750805.1 Myxococcota bacterium | reverse complement strand
CGACGGCGTCCGCGGCCTTCGTGTCCTGGCCGGATCCGTCGACGGATCCGCCGAGGTCGTTCACGACGACCTTCGCGCCCCGGGAAGCGAGGAGGAGGGCGTGGCTGCGGCCGAGGCCGCCCCCGGCGCCGGTGACGATGGCGACGCGTCCGTCGAAGTCGATCTCGGGCATTCCCGGCGAACGTAGACGGGCGAGGGGGGCGCCTTCAACCGGCCGTGCTAGCACCTTGCCGTGGCGTCCATGGGGCTCGGGACCTGGTTGCTCGTCGCCGCCGGCGGCGCGCTCGGCACGCTGCTCCGCGTGGCCGTCGCCGAGCTGGGCGGTCGGGCGCTCCCCGGGTCCTGGTGGCCCCTCGGGACCTTCGCGGCGAACGCCCTGGGCTCCTTCCTCCTGGCGCTCCTCTTCGTCGTCGGGGAAGGGCGCACCGTGCTCGGCGCGGACGTGCGCCTGGTCTTCGGGACCGGGACCCTCGGCGCCTTCACGACCTACTCGACCTACAACCTCGAGGCGCTCCGGCTCATCACCGACGGGCAGCCCGGCCGGGGCGTGCTCTACCTCGCGCTCACGCTCGCCCTCTGCCTCGCCGCGGGCTTCGCCGGGCTCGCGCTCGGCCGCTCGCTGAGCGCCTGAAGGCTCAGGGCGCCGGCTCGCCCGCCGCGCAGGCCAAGGGATCGACGGGCGACATGAAGCGCGCCCCCGCTGCCTGAAGCCGCGCCTCGAGGGCGCTGGCCTCGGCGTCGTCCCCGGCGGCCCGGCGCGCCGCCGCCCGCCGGTAGGTGGCCGGATGCACGCCGGCGAAGTCCGTACGCGCCGCGAGCGTGGCGTCGGCGCGTTCGGCCAGCCACGCGGAGGCCTCGTCGCCGGCCAGCGTGGCGAGCGGGAGGATCCCGACGCGAGACGACGCGTTCGCGAGCGATCGCCACGCGCGCGCGGCGCCCCCGAGGTCGCCCTCCACGAAGGCTCGCGACCCGTTCCCGAGCGCCGGATCGCCGTGCAGCGTGGTCGGGTCCTCGAGCAGCGCATCGATGGCGTCGAGGCAGGGCCCGCGCCGGTCCGGCGCCGCATGCAGGCAGAGGGCCGTCGCCTGGTCGCGCCAGTGGAAGCTGAAGGTCTCGACGCGCGGCGTCTCGCCGAGAAGGAAGCGCTCGGCGAGCTCCGTCGCCGCGGCCTGCCGCCGGCAGAGGAGCTCCGAGAGCTCGAGGTACCAGCGGAGCGGGCGCCCGTTGCCCACGAGGAGGAACGCGCCGCCGAGGGCGGGCTGGCGGCGGAGCGCGTCGCGCAGGCGGGCGTGGGCGCGCTCGAGGCGTCCGGCGCGCGCGTCGGCCCGCGCCTGGATGTAATCGCCGACGAAGCGCTGCCGGTCCGGGCCCGCGAGCAGGAGCGCCGCCGCCGTGCCGGCCTCCTCCGTGCGGTCCGCGTCGACGAGCGCGTCGCCGTAGAGGAGCGCGTTCACGGGCACCTGCGGGCCGAGGAGCAGGCAGCGCTGGAAGAGCTCGCCGGCGTCGTCGAGCTCGCCGCGCTGCGAGGCCTGCCGCCCGAGCACGCACCAGGGCGCCGGATAGCCCGGGAGCCAGGTGGCCCAGGCGTCCGGGACCGTCGTCCCGAGGTCCGTGCGCGCGGCCCGGTTCAGGCTCTCCCAGATGTGGAAGACCCGCGGGCTCGTGCGCGCCGCCGCGACGAGCACGTTCCGCGCGCGCTCGATGTCGCCGTCGACGTAGGCGACGGCTCCTTCCGCATAGCCGAGCGCCGCGCGCGCGGGCCGGTCCCGCGCCTCGAGGCGTTCGCTGCGCAGCCGCCGGAGCACGGCGGCGCGGGTCTCGGGGTCCGCGTGGAAGGCGAGGCGCACGGCGGAATGCGTGAGCGTCGGCAGGTCGCTCGTGCCCACGAGCACCGGCGCGTCGCCTTCGGGGAGG
>JBCDGX010000873.1:0-1921 GCA_038750805.1 Myxococcota bacterium | reverse complement strand
CCACGTAGCGACGGTCCGCGACGGCGGCGGGGACGTACATGGGCGGACCCACGCGCCGGGGGAGGGTCTCCGCCCGGAGCGCTCCGAAGAGCGAGCGCACGAAGGGGCCCTCGAGGTCGGCCTCGGAGCGCGGGAACACCAGGAGACGACCGCCGGCGACGAGGTAATCCTCGAGGGCGCGTCGCTCGACCTCGCCCAGGCGTTCGAGGAGCGGCGCTTGGGCGACCACGAGGCGCACGCCGTCCCAGGCCTGCCCGGCGCGGGGCGCGAGCGGATCGCCGGTCGTCGGGTCCATGGGCACCACGCCGACCGAAGGCTGGACGCGGCGGATGCTACCCCAGCGGTCCGTGGACTCGACCTCGCCCAGGTCGAGCAGCGGCCCGCGAAGGCGCGGCGGATCGGCCAGCAGGACGATGAGCTCCGTGGAGCCGCCGTAGAGCCCGTAGGTCGTCCGTCCGAGGGTCCCGCCCGCTCCGACGAGGCTCACGCGGACCTCCCCACCGTCCCCCGCGTGCACCGGGAGGCGGACCCGCCTCTCCGCGCGCGCCGGAAGGTCGATGGGCAAGCGATGGCGCTGGCCGCCCTCGCGCCAGCTCCGCACCGAGACGTTCAGCGCCCCGCGGAGCGGCTGCGCGGTCCGGTTGCGCAAGGTGATCAGCAGCGGGTGGTGGGCGCCCTGGACGAAGAGCTCGTCGCCGAAGAGACCCCCGACGTCGATCTCCACCGGATCCCGCGGCGTCTGCGCCCGCCCGGAGGGCGACGCGAGGGCGAGCAGAAGCGCTGCGCCGAGGAGCGTGCGCCTCATCCGACGCTCGCGAGGGACGGGGGGGTCTCGGGGATCGCCGCGGCTAGCTCGTCGAGGATCGCGTCCGGGGCGATGCCGTCCGCCTCGGCCTCGAAGCTCGGGAGGATGCGATGGCGGAGCGCGGGGTTGCGCACCCGGAGCAGATCCTCGAAGCCGACGTGCCCGCGGCCCGCCATCAAAGCCGCCGCCTTCGCCGCGAGGAGCCAGGACTGCGCGCCGCGCACGCCGGCGCCGAAGCGGAGGCGCGCGCGGGCCACGTCCACGGCGTCCGATGCGGTCGGGTCCGAGGCGCGTACGAAACGCGCGACGTAGCGCGCGAGGGGCTCCGCGACGACCACGTCCCGCACGAGCGCGCGGAGCGCGAGGATGCGCGGCCCGTCGAGCACGACGGGCACCTCCGGTGCGGCGTTGCCCGTGGTCCGGTCGAGGATGGCGACGAGCGTGTCCTCGTCCGGCGCGGGCACGAGCACCTTGAAGAGGAAGCGGTCGAGTTGCGCCTCGGGCAGCGGGTACGTCCCCTCCATCTCGATGGGGTTCTCCGTCGCCAGGACGACGAAGGGCGGCGCCAGCACGTGACGCTCGCCGGCGATGGTGACGGCGCCTTCGGCCATGGCCTCGAGGAGCGCCGATTGGGTCTTCGGCGTCGCGCGGTTGATCTCGTCCGCGAGGACGAGCTGACCGAAGAGCGGCCCCTTCTCGAGGGTGAAGCGCTTGCCGACCCCGGGCTCGTCCACGACGAGGCGCGTGCCCGTGATGTCGCTCGGCATGAGATCCGGCGTGAACTGGATGCGGGAGAACTCGAGCTCCATCGCGCGGGCGAGCGTGCGTACGAGGAGCGTCTTCCCGAGCCCCGGCGCCCCCTCGAGGAGCACGTGCCCGCCGGCGAAGAGGCAGATCAGCACCTCCTCGACGACGGCGTCCTGGCCGACGATCACCTGCCCCACGGCCTCCCGAAGCGCGTTCGTGGCCTCGGCCAAGCGCGTCCGATCCTCGCTCATCGCTCCGCTCCTCGCTCGCCCGGCCCGTCGAAGTAGACGCGGACGTAGTCCCGGTAGTCCTCGGGGATGGGGGCCCGCTCGATGCCGCCGGCGCGCCCCGCCGTCGCCTCGCCCGTGG
>JBCDGX010000872.1:0-1935 GCA_038750805.1 Myxococcota bacterium | reverse complement strand
GGCGCTGGAGGACGAGCGCGGAGAGCTTCCCCCGGAGCTCGACGCGCTCGAGGCCGAGGCGGAGCTCCCGGCGGGGGCCGTGGTCGCGAGCGTGGACGAGGCCAACGCCTGGCTCGCCGAGCTCGGCGGCGAGCCCGAGGGCGGGGCCGACGAGCCGCTCCCGACGCCGGAGGACGTGGCGACCCCGGGAGAGCTCGCGGACATGCTCGCGGGCCTCGACGACCCGTCGGAGCCGGGCCCCGAGCTCGAGGATTGGGAGCGCCGCATCAGCGAGGAGCAGCTCGCCGAGCGTGAGGACGCCGGCGAGGACCTGGCCGCGCTGCCCGGCCTCGTGATCGGCAAGACGCTCGCGGAGAACGTCGGCCTCGAGGTCGGCGACCGGGTGCGCCTCGTGTCGCCGCTCAGCGGCCTCGACATCGGCTCCGTCGGCGAGGGGCGCGTGCCGCGGAGCCGCGACTTCCGGGTCATCGGCGTCTTCCAGGCGGGTTTCCAGGAGTACGACACGCGCCTCGTCTACGCGGATCTCCACGAGGCCCAGCACTTCTACGGGCAGGGCGACGCCGTGACGGGCGTCGAGATGCGCGTCGACGACCTCGAGCGGAGCGAGGCCATCGCCTGGGAGCTCGAGCGCGAGCTCGGCGGGCCCTTCCACACCATCGACTGGGCCGAGCTGAACGTGAACCTCTTCACCGCGCTTCGGCTTCAGAAGCTCGTGCTCAGCCTGGTGATCGCGACGCTGATCTTCGTGGCGGCGTTCACCGTGGTGGCGACGCTGATCATGATCGTGCTCGAGAAGCGCCGGGAGATCGCGATCCTCAAGGCCATGGGCGCGACGAGCTGGACCGTGCTCCGGGTGTTCGTCGTACAGGGGACGATCATCGGGCTCGTGGGGACGCTGGTCGGCCTGGCGCTCGGGGGCGCCGTCGTGGCGTATCTGGCCACGCTCGAGTTCCCCCTCGATCCGAAGGTCTATCTCATCGACCACCTGCCCGTGGTCGTCGACGGGAGCGAGTTCGTGATCACGGCCGTGGTGAGCCTGCTGATCTGCTCGCTCTCGACCGTCGCGCCGAGCGCCTGGGCGGCGAACATGCTGCCCGTCGAAGGCCTCCGCTACGAGTAGCGGAGGTCACGCGTTGCCATCGTCCTCGCCCAGCTCACGCACGATGGCCTGGAAGTGTGCCCGGGCTTCTCGGTGGCGCGCGAGCAGGCCCTCTCCGTCAGGGACGTAGGCAAGACGCGTCAGGGTTGCCGCCCAGTCCGCGCTCAAGTCCCGGTCGAGGTAGCGAAGCCCGAAGTCCCACCGGTCCGGGCAGAAGCGCATGCGGAGCACGTCCACGAGGGGACGGAGCGTGAAGGTGAAGTAGAAGTGCATCGCCTCGGGTCCGTGGCCCCGATGCACCGCTTTCTCGATCAGCGGACCGAAGAGCGCGTGCTGGGCACGGAGCTTTGCGAGATGCGCGCTCTGCCGTTCGGCCAGCCGGTCCCGGTCGAGGGGGCTCGGCATTACCAGGCCGTCGCGGTCGAAGAGCACCCGAGGTCGTCCGTGCCGCTCCACCTGAAGATAGAAGTCGGGGGCGCTTCGTCGCATCACGACCAGGTCGACGAGCGCGAAAGGCGAGGCATCGCGGACGCGATAGAAGCACTGCGAGTGGCCGTGCCAGGTGGGCTCTGGCATGCGCAGGCGGGCGATGATCTCCGACCGGGCTTGGAGGGCACGCTCGGCGGCCCGGAACGCGTCCTTGACGTTCCCGTCCTCGACGATGACGTGCACGTCGACGTCCGACCATTGGTCGACGCGACCGGTGGCCTCGCTGCCACCGAGAAACGCGGCGCGCGCCCACGGCGCCTCTTCGAAGGCGCCTGCCAGCAGGGACACGAGCGCGTCGCGCGGGAGGTTGGGTTCCTGCATTCGGACTCCTCGGCCGCCGGGGCGCG
>JBCDGX010000871.1:0-1939 GCA_038750805.1 Myxococcota bacterium | reverse complement strand
TCCGGACGGCCGGCCGACGCCGGGCGCGGTCCGCGTGCGCCCGCTGGCTCCTCCGCTCGAGGCTCAGCGGGAGCGAGCACGTCCGAGCTGGGAGCTGCGGCCGCAGCGGAGCCGCATCGCGAACCTCTTCGTCGAGCGGAGCCCCTTCGGCCTCGCCTTCTTCGGTCGCCTCCGCCTCGCTCAGGAGCAGCCGCACGACCGCATGTTCCAGCACGACGAGCACTGGTTCATGGCCATCGACTTCGAGCCCGCCCTCTTCGTGGACGATCTCGGGCGCCTCGTGCACGGCATCCGGCGCCGCCCGGAGGGCCTGGCCGTGCTCACCCGCGACCGGCTCGCCCGGGTGCTTCATGCCGACGGAAGCCAGGGCGCGCCCATCGAGCCGCCGGACCCGACCGACGGGAGCAAGCCCGACTTCGAAGACCTCCCCGAGCCCTTCGCGGGCGTGCTCGAGGGCTACCTGCGGGAGGGCATCCGGGACACGCGCTTCGTGCGCCGCGACCTCCGCGGTCATAAGGTCGACGACGTGGGCCTTCGGCGCCGCGCCGAGGGGGCCGCGCTGAGCTTCGACGGATCGCGCGCCCTCGTGGCCCACGCGGCACGCGGCGAGGTTCGCACCTGGGAAATCGCCTGCACGGGCGCCGTCGACGACTAGCAGGGCGCCGGAAAGCGCCTGCTCCTGTGCCCTTGCCGGTGCCCGCTCCGGGTACGGCTGCTAGGCGTCGCGGGCGGTGACGATGCGGTTCCGGCCCATGCGCTTCGCTTCGTAGAGCGCCGCGTCGGCGGCCTTGGTCGCGTGCTTGAAGCCGGTGCCGGCGCGCCACATCGCGGCCCCCCCGCTGAGCGTGACCCTCAGGGTCTGGCCCTCGACGCGGAGGAGCTGGCGCTCGACCTGCTCCCGAAGACGCTCGGCCGTGCGCTGCGTGCCTTCGAGGTCCGTGCCCGGGAGGAGCACGAGGAACTCCTCGCCCCCGGTGCGGTAGGCGTGGTCGTTCCCGCGAAGCTCCGCCCGCAGCGTCTCGGCCACGTGCCGGAGCACGACGTCGCCGGCGTCGTGACCGTGCGTGTCGTTCACCTTCTTGAAGTGGTCGATGTCGACGGCGACGAGGCCGACCTCTTCCCGGCTCGAACGCTGACGCTTCACGAAGCGGTCGACGGCGCGGCGATTGCCGAGGCCCGTGAGCGCGTCCGTGCTCGCCATGGCCGTCGCGTCCTTGAGCGCGAGCTCGAGGACCTTCGCGTGGGACTCGTGGACGCGCATGAGGGTCCGCGCCTCCTCGGCGCGCTCCCCCCGCTGCTGGGCCTCCTCGACGAGGGCCGAGGCCTCCTGCACGAGCGCCTCGCGGAGCTGCTCGAGCTCCCGGAGGTCCGCGGCGCGCTCGATGCGCTGCCGCACCTTCTGGAGGCGGAGCTGCGCGGCGGGTTCGTCCGCCGCGAGCTCCCCGAGGATGTCGACGAGCTCGCTGACGCCGAGGCGGAGCACGTCCGCCGTCTGCCGGAGGAACACGACGCCGTGCGCGACGCGCTCCATCTCCTGGCGGAAGACCGTGATCGTGTCGCCGGCCTCCTCGGCCTTCGCCGTCGCGTCGCGGAGACGCCGGAGCCCGTCGTCCATGCCCTCGAGCCCGAGGGCGCGCGCGACGGGGATCGCCGCATCGACGAAGGGCTCCGCAGCCGCCGTGGCCGTCCCCTTCGTGGCGAGGCTCGCCGGCCAGCGGAGCTCCTGCGCCGCCAGCGCGGCCGCCTCGAGCTCGGCGTCGCCACTCGCGCGCTCCGTCTGGCCCTGCACCCGGCGGATCTCCCGACGCAGGCCTTCGTCGAGGCCGCCATCACGGGCGGCGCGATCGAGGAGACCGAGGAGGTGGCAGACGGCGTTCTGGAGGTCGCCCTGCGCGGCGCCGCCGCCTCCACCGTCGCCGCCCTTGCTCGCGCGGTCGCG
>JBCDGX010000870.1:0-1946 GCA_038750805.1 Myxococcota bacterium | reverse complement strand
TTCGAGGGCCGGCGAATTCGAGTCGCTATCGCGGACTCACCACACTAGGCCACGTCGTCGCCGTCCGGGGCCACGAGCGCGCCGTAGAGCTCCGGGCGCCGGTCCCGGAAGAAACCCCAGCTGGCGCGCTCCTCCGCGAGCTTCGCTCGGCTGAAGCGCGCGAGCGCGATGCCCTCCTCTGCGCGGCCCAGCTCCGCGACTCGCTCGCCCCGCCCGTCGCACACGAAGGACGAGCCGTAGAAGGTGATGGCGCCTTCGGTGCCGATGCGGTTGGCGGCGGCGACCGGCATCGCGTTGGCCACCGCGTGACCCGCCATCACGCGCCACCAAGGGTCGCGGGTGTCGTTGTCGGGCTCGGCGGGCTCGCTTCCGATGGCCGTCGGGTAGAGCAAGACCTCGGCGCCGGCGAGGGCCATCGCGCGGGCCGCTTCCGGGAACCACTGGTCCCAGCAGATGCCCACGCCGACGCGCCCCACGCCTGTCTCGAACACACGGAAGCCGCGCGCGCCGGGGCGGAAGTAGAACTTCTCTTCGTAGCCGGGCCCGTCCGGAATGTGGCTCTTGCGGTAGACGCCGAGCTGGCGCCCATCCGTGTCGAACACCGCGACGCTGTTGAAGTAGCCCTGCCCGGCGCGCTCGAAGAAGGAGACCGGGATCACGACGCCGAGCTCGCGCGCGAGCATCGAAAAGCGCTCGAGCGTCGGGTGCCCCTCGGCCGGCGCGGCCAGCGCGAAGTGCGCCTCGTGCTCCTCCTGCGGGAAGTAGGGCCCTTCGAAGAGCTCCGGCGGCAGGACGAGCGTCGCCCCGGCCGCGGCCGCCTCGCGCACGAGCGCTTCGACCCGGGCCACGTTGGCCTCGCGCGCCGCACCCAGCGCGCACTGGAGCGCCGCGACGGCGAAGGTGTCCGGCCCCCTCACGCGCCCCGTCCCCTCACGCGGCATCTGGTCTCGTGGTGTCCTGCGGCGTCGGCAGGCAAGGGATCTGATGGGTCACGCAGTGCACGGCGCCGCCACCTCCGAGAATGGCGCGCGCTGGAATCGACGTCACGCGCCGATGGGGAAAGAGCGCCTCCAGCGCTGACCGGGCCGCGGCATCGGCCGGAACCCCATACGCCGGCACGAGCACCTGCTCGTTGGCTAGGTAGTAGTTGACGTAGCTCGCCGGAAGCAGCGCCCCCTCGGCGTCTCGCACCTCGCCGGGGCTCGGAAGGCGCGACACGCGCAGGAGCCGCCCCTCCGCATCGCGGGCGCCCTCCAGCTGGCTCGCGAGCGAAGTGAGCGTGCCCTCGTTCGGGTCGCCTCGCTCCGGGGCCATCACCACGACCTCACCGGGCGCGACGAAGCGCGCGAGCGTGTCCACGTGCCCATCGGTGTGGTCGTTGCGGAGCGCCCCGTCGAGCCAGATCACGGCCCGGACGCCCAGAAAAGACGCCAGGGACGCGGTCAGCGCGGCCTCGTCCCTGGGGTTCGCGCGCGGCGATCGGAGCCAAGAGTCACGGGTGGCCATCAGCGTGCCTCGACCGTCGAGCTCGATGCCCCCGCCTTCGCCGACGAGGGGGCTCCGGCGCACGGGCAGCCCGCGCGTTTCGGCGAGCCAGGCGCCAAGCTCGGCGTCGCCGGCCATGAGGTAGCGCCCGCCCCACCCGTCAAAGGTGAAGGCCAACGCGACGGGCGCCCCCGCTTCGTCCCGGGCCACCAGCGGGGCCGTATCGCGGGTCCATGCGTCGCCATAACGCGCCGGCACCGGGCGAATCCCGGGGGGCAGCTCCGGCGGGGCCGGCGCGTCCGGCGGCACCAGCAGAAACACCGGCTCCGTACGGGCGATGGCCGCCGCCAACGCGAGGATCTCCGCGCGCGCGGCAGGCAGATCCGGCCACTCGGCGTCCCGGTACGGTGTTTCTGCTGGTGCCGCCGGACGCGCCGGCCCCGCCGGAGCTGCCCCCCGGG
>JBCDGX010000869.1:0-1951 GCA_038750805.1 Myxococcota bacterium | reverse complement strand
GCGCGCGACGGCTCCCTCGAGCTCCGGGTCGCGGGCGCCCGCGCCGGCGAGCGCGTCGAGGGTCTCGCCGGCCACGACCGCGTACCAGAGCGCCGCGTCGACGGAGTTGTATTCCGCCTCGCCCTGGTCCTCGCCATCGTCGGGGAAGCGGTTCGGCAGCATCCCGCCCTCGACGTGCCCGGCCCAGGTGCGCACGACCTCGGCGGCGACGTCGAGGCGCCCCGTGGCGAGCGCGAGGCCGCGGAGCGCGATGAAGGTGTCCCGGCCCCAATCGCCGAACCACGGATAACCGGCGATGACCGTCCGGCCCGCGCCGCGCCGGACGAGGTAAGCGTCGGCCGCCCGGTAGAGCCGTGCGGTGGCCCCGCCCGTGGCGCGCGGCGCGAGCTGAAGCCGCCGCTCGCGCTCGGACTCGGAGAGCGGGAAGAAGGCCGGGAGCGTCTCGGGCGTCTCCCGGCGATCCGCGGCGAGGGTCAGGCCGACTTCCTCGCCGTCCCCTGCGTCGAGGGTCAGCACGCCCGGCGAGGCGAGGTCCTGGAGGTGGTCGAGGCCCCGCGCCCGCTCGTCGGTCAGGAGAGCGCGCCGATGCACGATGGGATCGTCAGCCCAGCGCCAGGCGGGCGCGAAGGGCCGGAGGTGCACGTCGGGCGTGTCGCCCGGGAGCTCCCAGCCGAGCTCGTTCGCCTCGACGTGGATGGGAAAGCGCGGCTCCGGCGCTTCCGGGAGCGCGTGAAAGCCCCGGCCGCCGAGGAAGGGGCGCACCTCGAGGGCGAGGGGACCGTGGCCGGCGACGCGGAGCCAGCGGAGCGCCACCACCGGCGAGCCGTGGCGGACGACGAGCTCGTGCACGAGCACCGTGCCGTCGGGCAGCGCGATCTCCCAGCGTGGCCAGGGCTCCGGCTGGAAGGCACGCGGCAGGCCGCCGGGGTGAAGCAGCTCGCCTTCGGGCGCCGGGTAGCGCCGGCTCGTGAGGGGGAAGCGCCCGGCCATGGTCAGGGCGACGACCTCGAGGTCCTCGACGAGCACCCGGCGCCCGATCGGCGGCTCCGTCGCCGCGACGAGGAGCGCGTGGTAGCGGCGCGTCCGGACGCCGCTCGCCGTGCCCATGGCGAAGCCGCCCAGGCCGTCGGTCTCGAGCCACTCCAGCGCGTCGTCGGGGTCGTGCCGCATGGTCGTTCCTATCGTGCGCGGGGTCGGCGGGAGGTGACGGTCGCGTCAGGAAGCGGTCGGCTCGCCCTCGGGCTTCGGGCTGGGCTTCAGCGACTGGTAGCGGCGGCGCAGGGTCCAGGCCACGCCGAGCCAGAGGAACACGACGACCACGTTCACGGTGGCGAAGCCCGCGAGGCTGAGGTCGAGGAAGGTCGTGCCGACGAACACGAGGAGCGCAGCGAAGACGTCGCCGAGGCGCACGAAGAAGGTGTCCACGGCCTGCTTGGCGGCGAACTTCTCGGCGCGGCTCGTCGGCAGCCAGAGCATGGCCTTGGCCGTGTTCATCACGGAGTAGTCGGTGCTGTTCTCGGCGGTCTTCAGCCAGCGGAAGAGCGCGAAGGGCACGCCCAGGGCCGCGAAGGCGTAGGTGCCGAGGGAGACGATGGGCAAAAGGAAGAGCACGCCGGCGATGCCAAAGTACTTCACGAGCCGCGAGGCGACGAAGGCCTGGAGCACGACGCCGACGATGTTCACGACGGTGAAGAAGTCGCCGTAGAAGGCGCCGATGAAGTCGCCCTTCGACGCGGCGGCGCCGCTGGCCAGGGCGTCGTCGGCGGCGGCGCCCACGAGCTCGGCCAAGACGTACTCGCCGAGCGTATTCACCAGGTTCAAGAGAATCAGCAGCCCGGCGATGAGCAGGATGTACCGGCTACCGAAGACGAGATCGAAGCCCGCGCCGGCGTCCAGACTGGGCGCGGCGACGGCTTCGTCGCCGGACGGGGCACGCGCCGGCCGCTGGCGG
>JBCDGX010000868.1:0-1953 GCA_038750805.1 Myxococcota bacterium | reverse complement strand
GTCCATGAGTCGCTCGGACGTCTTTCGGAGCTTCGTGCGCGCGGGGGCCGACGGAATGCGCCAGCGCCTCCGGGGCGCCGCGCCCGTGGCCGTCGCCCGGCGCGTGCTCCGGGAGCTCCAGCAGCAGCGCGCGCTCCTGGACGAGCGCCAGCTCACCGCGGCCGTGGCCCGCACGCCGGAGCTGAGCTCGGCCAGCGTGACGGCGCGGCACGGCGGCCTTCAGGTCGACGCGAGCTTCGAGGGGGGCGAGACGATCGCCTTCCGCCTCGAGCCCTTCGGGACCCGCTTCGCGGCGCGGGGCGCCAAGGAGGTGACCTTCCGCGTGGAGCCGGCGGCGCTCGTGTCGAACGCGAAGGTGCGCGCCATCGTCGGGAGCCTCGCCGGGAGCGTGGCCTTCGCGCTCTGGGGCGTGGTGCTCGGGCGGCCGAACGAGCGCGAGCTGCTCGGCGCGATCGTCGAGCGCGACGGAAACGCGATGCTCCGGGTGGACCTTCGGACCGTGCCGGCCGTGCGGGCGCTCGAGCGCAAGGGGCCGGCTGCGATGGTGCTCGATGTGATGGAGCTCGAGCGGGTGAGCGTCGAGGAGGGGAGCCTCGTGCTCAAGCTCAAGTTGCCCGGGCTGCCCGGCTAGGCGAGACAAGTCGCGATTCGCCTCATGTCGGGTCGGCCGGAGGCAGAAAGAGCCGACCGAGGGGCACCTCCACGTCGAGGAAGGGAGGCAGCGCCACCGTCGCGTCGCTGCCGTAGGTGCCGACAAGCAGCCACCCTTCGGGCCGGCGCGCCAGGACCTCGACCTGCCCGACCAGCGGGTCGACGAGCCAGTAGTGCCCGACCTCGTGCCGGTGATAGAGGTCGCGCTTCAGCCCGCGGTCGACCCCCGCCGTCGAGGGCGACAGCACCTCGCAGACCCAGTCCGGCGCCACGTCGATGGGCCGCCGGTCACCCGGCGCAGCGAGGCGCTTCCGGCGCCAGCCGCTCAAGTCGGGGCGGACGACGTCGTGCGCGCCAAGCGCCACGTCGACCTCGACGAAGATCCACCATCCGCCGGGGCCCCCATGACCGTCATCGTCGTCGTAGGGGCGACCGATGAAGCTCCCGAGCGCGCGCTGGGCCTTCGAGTGGCGAGGCAAGGGCGCGGGAGCCGTGACGACCTCGCCTGCGAGGAGCTCGGCCCGCACATCGGCCGGGAGCCGGACGAGGTCCTCGTAGGTCGCGAGCCTTCGGGCCGGGGTGGACATGGAGCGAGAGCATAACTCGAGAGCCGGCTACTCGAGGGCGTCGACGCGGTCCGTGAGGGCCGCGAAGATGGGGAGGAAGGCGTCGAGGAGGGCGATGGGGCGGGGGATGCGATCGCCGTCGTGGAGGCGGGCGTAGGCGGTGGCGAGGAGCTCCGTGTCGCCGCCGGCCGCGTCGACGACGGCGGCCAGCCGGGCGGCCTCGTCTTCGGGGGCGTCCTCGCCCAGGAGCGGGAGCACGTGGCGGGCGAGGACCAGGAGGTCGTCGAGGGCCTGGGCGGCGACCTCGGGAACCTCGGTCTTCGGGGCGCCCGCGACGAGGTGGGTCTCGAGGAGGAGCTGGCGTAGGCGGCGCTGCATCTCGCGGAGCCGTCGCTCGGCGGCGAGGCGCACGTGCTCGCGCTTCACGAGCACCTGGGCGAGGCGCGAGTCGTCCCCCGCGAGCACCGCGTGATGGCATTTCCAGTCCGCCACCTGGAGCGCGAAGGCGTCGGCGGAGCGGGAGAGGTCCCACTCGCTCACGAGCTGGATGCGAATGCCCGCGCGCATGGCGCTCTTCGCCTCCTCGCCCAGCGCGGCCACGTCCGCGGCGCTCGCGTCGGTGACGATGGCCACCACCTCCGGCCGGCGCCCGCGGTCGTGACGCGTCGGATGAAGCGCCACGCCCACCAGGTACGCGCCGAGGAAGCGCTCTTTGAAGATGGCCTCGAGCGCCGCG
>JBCDGX010000867.1:0-1954 GCA_038750805.1 Myxococcota bacterium | reverse complement strand
CGCGGAGCCCGCACCCGGCGGCGGCGCTCGCCGAGGCCCACCTCGACGCGGGGAGCGCCGACACCGCCGTCGCCTGGGCCGAGCGCGCGGTCCGCCTGCGTCGCCGCCGCGCCGCCTACCGGCTCCTCCTCGCCCGCGCCCTCGACGCTGCCGGCGACGCGACGGGAGCGCGACGCGCCCGGGCGGAGGCCGCACGGGCCGAGGGCCGGCGTTGAGCGCCACGGCGCTCGCCTACGGCCTCGCCTTCCTCTCCGCGCTCGCGTGGGCCGCCCTCGACGCCGTCCGGAAGCGCCTTGCGGGCGGCTTTCCCCAGGACTGGACGGGGCCCGTCGCTCTGGTGATCTGGCTTACGCTGGGGCAGAGCCCGCTCTTCGCGCTCTGGTGGTGGACGGAGGGCGCCGCCGCGCCGGAGGCGGCCTATTGGCTCCCGGGGGGGCTCGGCCTCGCGCTGCAGATCGGGGCGAACCTGCTCTTCGTGCGCGCGCTCCAGGTCTCACCCCTCAGCCTGACCATCCCTTTTCTCGGCTTCACGCCGGCCTTCGCGATCCTCGCGGCGGCCGCCCTGCTCGGCGAGCTGCCGACGCCGCTCCAGCTCGCCGGCACCGTGCTCGTGGTCGCGGGCGCGACCGTGCTCCACGCGGGGGGGCTCCTCGCCGGCCTCCGGGCCGAGCCCGGCAGCGCCATGATGCTCGGCGTCGCCGCGCTCTGGGCCATCAGCTCGAACCTCGACCGCTACGTTTCGCCGCTCGCGCCTCCGAGCGTTCATGCCCTCGTGCAGAACGGCGGCGTCGGCCTCGCACTCCTGCTCATGCTGGGCGTGCTCCGCCGCGGCGGTCCCGCGCTCGCGGCCGGCGCGTCGCGGCTCCCGCTCCTGCTGGCCGCCTTCGCGCTCGCGGCGCTCGCCTTCGGGGCGCAGCTCCTCGCCGTGAAGACGCTCATCGTGCCCGTCGTGGAGACGCTCAAGCGAAGCCTCGGGCTCGTCAGCGCGGTGCTCCTCGGCCGCCTGGCCTTCGGGGAGCCGCTCGGGCCGCGCAAGCTCGGCGGCGTCGCGCTGATGATCGTCGGCGCGGCGCTCCTTCTCTGACGCCCTCAGCCCTCCCCGCGCAGCACGCGCTCGATGGCCGCGGCGGCGCCGAGGAGACGCTCCTCGTCCCCGGCCCGGCCGATGAGCTGAAGACCCACGGGCAGCCCGAGCCCGTCCTCCCCGCAGGGGAGCGTGAGGGCACAGAGCCCGAGGTAGCTGACCACCCCCGTGTTCCGTAGACAGCGGACGTTCTCGCGCCGGTACACGGCGGCGTCCTCGAGCGCCTCGAGCGTCGGCGGCCCGTTCGCCACCGTCGGGGCGACGAGGAGCGGCGTCTCCCGGAGCGCGGCGTTCGCTTCCATCGCGAGGAGGGCGAGGCGCCGGCGCCGGCGCAGGTACTCCTCCGCCGGGATCCCGGCCCCGTCGTCGATGCGCGTTCGAACGTTCGGGTCGAGGGCCGCGAGGTGGTCCGGCAGCTCGTCCGCGAGGAAGGCCTTCAGCTCCGCGGAGACCGGGCCGCCGCGCTGGAAGAGCTCGAAGACCTCATCAACGAAGGGCAGCGGCGCCGTGCCGGCGCGCGCGCCGGCCCCCCGGAGCGCATCGAGCGCACCCTCCACCGCCTCGCCCACGCCCGGGTCGAGATCGCCCCAGAGCACCGTCGCGTCGGCGATGGCGAGGCGAAGGTCCTCGGGGTGAGCTTCGGCGACCGGGCCCGGCGCCGGATCGAAGGCGCGAAAGCCCGCGCGGAGGTCCGCCACGTCCCGCGCGAGGATCCCCGCCGTGTCGAGCGTCGTGCTCAGCGGGACGATGCCCTCGGTCGACCAGCGCCCCTTCGTCGTCTTCAGCGCCACGTTCCCCGTCCACGCGGCGGGGATGCGGACCGAGCCGGCCGTATCCGTGCCGAGCGCGAGCACCGCCGAGCCCTCGGCG
>JBCDGX010000866.1:0-1968 GCA_038750805.1 Myxococcota bacterium | reverse complement strand
GGCCGCGTAGATCCACCAGCACCGAGCGAAGCCCGGCCCGGCGAAAGCGCTCGCCCAGGCCCTTCATGGTCTCCTTGCGATCGCGGATGCCGTGGAGAACGAGCACCGTGTCCACCGGCGCCTCGGCCCGGACGTCCGCCGCAGCCGGGTCGAGCACCCACACGTCGAGCGTGGCCGCCGGGGGCCCCACCTCGACCCGCAGGTGGTGGTCGACGTCGCTCGGCACCGGGGCAGGCGGCCGATGCTCCTCCCGGGGCGCCGTCATGCCGTCCGCGACGCGCAGCGCGTAGCGCCACCAGGGCACGAAGCTGAGCGCGAGCGCGAGGAGCAGCCCGAACGCCACGAGACGGCGACGCATCGCGCGGGTCTGACCCGCCTCGGCGCCGAGCTCAAGCGCCACGCCCGCGCGGGACCTCGGCTCAGATGCTCAGGCCGTCGTGGCGAATCACCTCGGTCAAGAGCGACTCCATGAGGCCTCGGGCCTTGCCCGTGCCGTCGGCCAAGCGCGTGTGCAGCCGCGCGTCCGCCACGGTCTCGTTCGCGCAGGCCGCCGCATAGCGCTCGAAGGCGAGCAGCCCCTCCACGATGGCCGCGAGGTGATTCGGGCACTCGCAGGAGAGCGAGCTCCGAAGGTTGCGCAAGCGCTCGAGCTGCGCGTCCGTATAGGCACGGGGCGGCGGAGCCGGGAGCGCCCCCCAGCGCTCCCCATCGATGCCCTCGGCCGCGGTCGCGGCGGGGAGCGGCGCCGACGCTGCCGAGCGCACCGCGCGCCGGAGCTCGGCGGCCCCCAGAGGCCCTCGGAGGAGCGCGGCCCCGATGCGGTCGAGGCCGCCCAGCACGCGTTGCGGGGCAAATTCGTAGAGCACGGCGAGCGTGGCCCGCGGCAGGCGCTCACGGAGACCCTGAGCCGCCTTCACCGGCGTGCCGCCGAGATCCGAGAGGTGCACCAGCACCGTGTCGAGCTCGCCGGGGTTGCTCCGAAGCGTTGCCGCGCTCGGGGCCGTCTCGACGAGCACCACCCCCGAGTCCCCATCGTTCACGAAGGAGCGCTCGAGCGAGGCGCCGACCACGGCCACGCGCACCGGTCCGGCACGCTCGGTGTCGTCGAAGCCGCTCAGGAAGGTGACCCGCGCCCGCAGCGCCGCATCGTCCAGGGGCGCCACGTGGCGAATGGGGTCGCCGGCGTCGACGGCCGCCTTGAGAAGGCGGATGCGGTGCACCTGCGCGTCGTCGTAGACGCGCGTGCCCCGGTCCGTACGCATCGGGCGGATGGCGCCATAGCGCCGTTCCCAGGCACGGAGAGTGTGGGTATCGACACCCGTGATGCGCGAGACCGTTCCGATCCGGTAGGACCCGGAGTGGTCGCCCGTGGGCCCGAAGCTCGTCTGTGCCGTCATCGTCCGCCCCGTGTGTCCGCCGCCAGGCCCGAGGGCTGTCGACGACACCTAGACATTATGCCGACATGTCGAAGGGCTTGTGAATGTCCCCGAACGCGGAGGTCGTCGTGGAGAGCGCCGGCCTCCGGCGCGCGATGGCCGTACCGAGGCGCGCCGCCGCGCGCGACGTAGGGGCGATCGAGGCGTACGTCCGCGCGAGGCGTCCGTCCGTCCGCTGCGCACGGAGGGGCCGGGGGCGGTCAGCTCACGGCGCCGCGGAAGATCTCGCGCACGGCCGCGGTGCCGTCGTCTTCCGCGAGGCGCCCACCGGCCGCCTCGATGACGGAGCGGTGTTCCACGGCTGCACGGCCACCGACCACCCAGGGTGCCTGAGCGCCGATCGCCTGACCATAGAGCCGGAAGAGCCGTGCGGCCTCAGCGCGCTCTCGCGTGACCGTCATGGAGAGCCCGACGAGCGTCGGGCGAACGCTTCGAATCGCGTCCACGAGCGCGTCGACGGGCGTCCGCGCGCCCAGAAAACGCACGCGAAGCCCGTGGGACGCCCAGCCCAGCGCCACCCCCGTACACACCG
>JBCDGX010000865.1:0-1981 GCA_038750805.1 Myxococcota bacterium | reverse complement strand
CTCCTGGCGCTCGCCGAGGCGGGTGCCCTCGAAGGGCTCGGGAGCAATCGGCGGGATGCGCTCTGGAAGCTCCGCGGGCTCGTGCGCTCGCGGGGCGACGCGCTGGCGCTCGGCGAGCGCTCGCAGCTCAGCTTCCCGGACCTCGAGGCGGACGAGGCCGTGCTCTGGGATTATGGCGCGAGCGGCCACAGCACGCGCGGGCATCCGCTCCGGCGTTTCCGCGCCGGGCTCGAGGCGCGGGGCATCCCCGACGCGCGCGGTCTGAACGCGCTGCCGGACGGCGCGCGGGCGACCTACCTCGGTCAGGTGATCTGCCGGCAGCGGCCGCAGACGGCCAGCGGGGTCAACTTCTACACGCTCGAGGACGAGACCGGCCTCGTGAACCTCGTGCTCTGGCGGCAGGTCGCCGAGCGGCATCGGACGCTGGCGAAGACCGCGGTCTTCCTGGGCGTCACGGGCAAGGTCCAGCGCGCGCACGGGGTGGTGCATCTCGTGGCGGACGCGCTTTGGGCGGCGCCGGAGGAGCTCGGCGCGACGGGGAGGGAGCTCGGCAGGCGCTCCCGGGATTTTCACTGACGCCAGTGCTGGGACTCCCGCCCGAACTTCGGGGCGGTGACGAGGAGGGTGCTGGGACTCACCCTCCGGGGCGTCCCGGCGGGCCGCTTCGTTGCGGACGAAAACCCCGACCTGTTAGGCGTCGGCCATGGCGGTACGACGGACGCGGGTGCTCACGCAGGGTGTGCTTCGGGGGCTCTTGACCATGGAGATGGCGGTCGAGGCCGTGGAGGCGGCCTTTGCGGCCTTCGGGCGGGGCGACGCGGTCATGCCGCCCAAGGTCTACGTGGACATGCCGGACCTCGGCGGGGACTTCCGGGCCATGCCTGCCCGCCTCGAGGGGACCGGTGGCGTGAAGTGGGTGAACTCGCATCCGGGCAACCCGGCGCGCTTCGGGCTGCCCTCGGTGATGGGCGTCTACGTGCTCTCGGACGCCGCGACGGCGTTCCCTCGGGCCATCCTCGACGCGACGCTGCTCACGGCCGCGCGCACGGGCGCCGCGGCGGCGGTCGCGACCAAGTTCCTCCACGGAGCGCCCACGAGCCTCGGCTACGTCGGCTGCGGCGTGCAGGCCCGGACGATGCACGGCGCCTTCCGGGCGGCCTTTGGCGAGCTCCCCCCGGCGGTCTGCGCCGACGCGAACGGGGCGGCGGCGGAGGCCTTCGCCCGGGAGATCGGCGGCCGCGTCGGTACCCTCGAGGAGGCCGCCGGTCAGGACGTCGTGAACACCTCGACGCCCGTGAAGGAGCCCATCGTGCGCGCCGAGTGGCTCGCCGAGGGCGCGCACGTGAACGCCATGGGCGCCGACGGTCCCGGCAAGCGGGAGCTCGACCCGGAGGTGCTCGCGCGCGCGGCGGTCTACGTCGACGATTGGGAGCAGGCCTCGCATAGCGGCGAGATCCACCGCTCCGTCGAGGACGGGAGCTTCGGCCGGGACGACCTCGCGGGGAACCTCGGCGACGTGGTGGCGGGGGTCGCGGCCCGCCCGGAGGCCGGCACGCTCACGCTCTTCGACTCGACGGGACTGGCCATCCAGGACCTCGCCCTCGCCGAGCGGCTCGTGGCCGAAGCCGAGGCGACGCGCGCCGGCCTGGCCATCGACCTGGTCGGGCTCCGAACGGACTGAGCTGGGCGACTCAGCCCGGCGTCATGGCGATCCAGCTCGTCGCCGCGACGGAGAGCGCCGCGACCAGCAGCACGAACACCAGGGACAGCCACATGGGCCAGCTCGGGCCCGCCTCGGCGAAGCGGTCCCGGTAGAAGCGGCCCCGGCTCCGCTCGCGGAGCTTCTTTTGCACGGCGGGGAGCAGGTCCGGCGCGTCGGCCACGGGCGCCTCGAGGGGGGCGCCGAAGATCGCCTCGAAGGTCGCGAACTCCTCAAGGAGCTCGGCGTCGGCGGCGAGCGCGGCGTCGAAGCGCGCCCGCG
>JBCDGX010000864.1:0-2006 GCA_038750805.1 Myxococcota bacterium | reverse complement strand
GTCGAGCAGGGCCTCGACCCGCACGAGGGGAAGGAGCTGGGGGCCGTCTATCTCGTCGGCGGCGCGGCGTCCTTCCCGCTCGTGGGCCGGCTCCTTCGGGCGCGCTTTCAGCGGAAGGTGCGCCTCGCACCCGAGCCCCACGCCGCCACGGCCGTGGGCCTCGCGGTGGCCGCCGACCCGGACGCGAGCATCTTCGTGCGCGAGGCGACGACGCGGCACTTCGGCGTCTGGCGCGAGGCGTCGGCGGGGCGCGAGCTCGTGTTCGACGCGCTCCTCGGCAAGGACGTGCGGGCCGGCTCGGACGGGGCCGTCGTCGTCGAGCGGCAGTACCGGCCCGCGCACAACGTCGGCCATCTGCGCTTCGTCGAGTGCACGCAGCTCGACGACAACGGCCGCCCCGAGGGCGACATGACGCCCTTCGGCGAGCTCTACTTCCCCTACGCGCCGGAGCTCGCCGACGGCCGGGACCTCCGCGGCATCCCCGTGCGCAGGACCCCCGAGCTCGAGGCACAGGAGATCGTGGAGCGCTACGTGTACGAGGCCGACGGCCGGCTCCGCGTGGAGATCGAGAACCGCACCGGCGCCTACCGCCGCGAGCTCACGCTCGGCTCGCTCTAGCCGTCCACGACGACGCGGTCGCGGCCGGCTTCCTTGGCGGCGTACATCGCGGCGTCGGCGCGCCGCGCGAAGGCGTCCGCGTCCTCGGTCCCGTCCCAGAGCGCGGCGCCGATGGACACGCGCTGGTCCAGGGCCAGCTCACCGACGGCGCAGGGCTCCGCCGCCATGCGCGCGCGGATGCGCTCGGCGGCGCCGGCAGCCTGGGCCATGGTCGCGCCGGGGAGGATGAGCACGAACTCCTCGCCGCCGCGCCGGATGAACACGTCGTCGCGGCGCACGTCCTCCCGGACCCGGTCGGCGAAGAGGAGGAGCACCTCGTCGCCGACGTCGTGACCGTGGGCGTCGTTGACGCTCTTGAAGTGGTCGAGGTCCATCAGCAGCAGGGCGAGCGGATGCACGTCCTCGCGCGCGCGGCGCATCTCCTCGCGGAGGCGCGGAAAGAAATAGCCCTGGTTGTAGGCGGCCGTGTGGGCGTCGGTGATGGCGAGGCGCTCGAGGCGCTGGCGCTCGATGGGGGGCACGGCGCAGCTCGCGAGGACCTGGCCGACGAGCTCGGCGTCGTCGTCGAAATGGCCCGGGTGCTCGCTCGTGACGGCGAAGCAGCCGATCACCTCGCCGCGCGAGAGGAGCGGGATCGCGAGCATGGACCGGATGGCGAAGGTCTGGGCGAGCCGCTTGAAGCGCGGGTCCTCGCGCACGTCCGGGATGCGGGCGAGCTCGCCATGCTCGACCACCCAGCCGGCGACGCCCTCGCCCCGACGGAAGGTCACGGGCCGCTCCTCGGTGCCCTCCCCGCTCCGGGCGCCGCAGAGCAGCTCGTTCCCGGAGGCGTCGAGCAGGCGAATGCTGGCGTGCTGACCCTCGAGCAGGGCCAGCGCCGCGTCCGTGACGAGCTGAAGGGACGCCTCGAGCGAAGGAGGCGTCCCGTTGAGGCGGCGCACGAGGTCCAGGAGGACCCGGAACGACGCCTCGTCGGTGAGCATGGGCGGTTTCTATCCCCTTCGAGGGCGCCGAGCGACGGCGGGGACGTTCCCTTTGCTTCGCGTATAGTGTCGAGTGTTACTTGACACTTGACAAGCGCCGCGCGAGCCTCGGCTCATGGTTCAGCGCACGCCGACCGGCCCCCGAGGCGGCCGCCTGGCCCAGCTCCGGCGGGATTTCGGCATGATCGCCGCCACCTTGCGCGGCGAGCGGCCCTCACCGACCGTGGACCGGCCGCTTCGTCCCTGGCCGGGGTCCGAGCCCGGGCTCGGCGCGCGGAAGCTCCGCGTTCGCGAGGTGCTCCGCGAGACGCCGGACGCCGTGACGCTCCGGCTCGAGGACGTGAGCGGCGCCCCGATCACGTATCACCCGGGCCAATTCCTCACCCTCGGGGTCCGGGTGGCGGG
>JBCDGX010000863.1:0-2018 GCA_038750805.1 Myxococcota bacterium | reverse complement strand
GACCTTCCCTTCGACGGTGCCCCGACCGGCGACGCTTCGTCGCTGGCGTAGCTCGCTCGAGGCGCCCCTCGACGTCGGTCTCGTCGTCCCCTACGGCGCCCGCGTGAGCGACGCCGGGCCCTACCGCCGGGACGAAGCGCTCGACGAGCGCATCGGCTGGGTGCTCGAGGCCGCCGAGGCCGCCGAGGCCGCCTTCCTCGTGCTCCCGACGGGCTCGGAGCTGACCACGAGCGCGCGCGACCGCGAGCGCTTCGCCCGCTACCTCGAGGCCCTTCGCCCGAACGAGCGTCCGGTCGTGTGGTCCCCGGCGGGCCTCTGGGAGGCGGAGCTCGCGTACCCCTTCGCCGCGAAGCTAGGCGTGCGCTGCGCCTTCGATCCCCTCCAGGACCCCGCGCCGCCCGGCGACGGCCCCCTTCACGCGCGTCTCAAGGCGCTCGGCGGGCGCCAGCGCTTCGGCGATGGGGTCCTCTACGATCTGGTCGACAAGCTCGAGGACGCCGGTCCCGGTCGCGCCTACGTCGCCTTCGAGTCGCCGCGGTCCTTCCGGGAGGCCCTCCGGCTCCAGGAGCTCGCCGGCGGCCTGCCCGCGCCGGCCGACGACGTCGATGGAGGCGCCTGAGCCCGACCTCGGCCGGGTCCAGCGCGTGGATGGACCGGAGGCGCACCTCGTCGCCCTCTCCACGTACCGGCGCGTCGGTGAGGACGCGCTCAAGGAGGTCCTCCTCTTCGACGCGCGAAGCGGGATTCGGCGCCTCGCCGAGCGGCCGAAGGGCGCCGACGCCGACGGGTTCGTGCGGCGCCTGCGGAAGCTCCTCGTGGGGGCCCGGGTCCATGCCGAGCGTGGTTCGGAGGGCCGGGCCCAGCGCCTTCGACTGGTGGGCCGGGGTCTCGACGCCGTGCTCGTGGCCGAGGGGGGCGTCCCCGTCCTGCGCGACCGCGCCAGCGGAAAGCCCCTCGCGGGGCGCCGCCGGCTCGGAACGCGCGTGCCGGAGGACCTCGGATGGGAGGGCTTCGCGCCCCCCACGGAGGCGGCGGCACCAATCGGCGCGCCACGCGACGACGCGCGCGCCGAGCTCCAGAGAGCGCTCCGGCGCGCGCGGAAGCGCCTCGCCCGAAAGGGCCAGGCCATCGCCCGTGACGCGGCCCGTGCGGACGCGGCCCCGGCGCTGCGCCATGAAGCCGAGCTCATCACGGCCCACCTCTCGGCCTATGCGCCGGGCTCGGACACCTTGGCGGTCGTCGACTGGGCCACGGACCCGCCCGAGACCCGGGAGCTACACATCGACGCGGCTCTCGGCGCCCGCGGGGCGGCCGAGACGCTCTTCAAGCGCGCGAGGCGTTTCGAGCGCGGCGCCGTGGTCGCCCGGGAGCGGGCCGCGGAGGTCGCGCGGGAGCTCGACGCCCTGGACGACGTGCTCGTCACGCTCGAGGATCCACGGAGCGACGTCGATGCCGCGAGGAGGTCCGCTCACGCCGCGGGCTGGATCCGGGCCCACGTCGGCGAGGGGGCGCGTCGCCGCGCGCCCGAGCGGAAGCCATATCGCAGCTTTCGTGCACGCGACGGGGGGATCGTCCTCGTCGGCCGAAGCGCCGCCGACAACGACACGTTGACGCTGCGCGTAGCGCGGCCCCACGACCTCTGGCTTCACGCCCGTTCGGTACGCGGCGCGCACGTCGTCGTCCCGCTGACCAAGCGGGAGGCCTGCCCCGCGCAGCGGCTGATCGACGCGGCCACGCTTGCCGCGCACTTCTCGGAGGCGGTCGGGGAGACCCTGGTGGAGGTCCAGCACACGGCGCGACGACACGTGCACAAGCGCCGGGGCTCGAGCCCGGGCGCCGTGCACGTCAGCCGCGAGAAGGTCCTGGTACTCCGCTACGAGGCGGAGCTCGCACGCGAACTCATCGAGCGCGAGCTCCGCGAGTGAAGGAAGAGGGCGAAGGCGCCCTACTTCACTTCTTCTTGGCGGTGCGCTTCTTCGCGGCCTTCTTGGCCGGAGCCTTCCGCGTCGTCTTCTTGG
>JBCDGX010000862.1:0-2035 GCA_038750805.1 Myxococcota bacterium | reverse complement strand
GCGTCAACGACGCCCTCGAAGAGCAGGACTACGTCTTCCAGACCTACCGCGACCACGGCACGGCCATCGCGCGAGGCATGGAGCCGAAACACGCCATGGCGGAGCTCTTCGGCAAGGACACGGGCTGCGCGCGCGGTCTCGGCGGCTCGATGCACTTCTTCGACGTCGAGCGGAACTTCCTCGGCGGCTGGGCGATCATCGGCGGTCACATCGCCGTGGCCGCCGGCGCGGCCTTCAAGAGCAAGTACACGGGCGACGGCCGCGTCACCGTCTGCTTCTTCGGCGAGGGCTCGACGAACATCGGCGGGTTCCACGAGGGGCTCTCGCTCGCCGGCCTCTGGAAGCTCCCCATCGTCTTCATCTGCGAGAACAACCAATACGCGATGGGCACGCCGATGAAGCGCACCTCGGCCATCAGCGACCTGACGCTCAAGGCGCAGGGCTACGGCATGGTCGGCGAGCGCTTCGACGGCCACGACGTGCAGGTGGTCGCCGAGCGCGTGAAGCCGGCCATCGACCGGGCGCGCCGCGGCGAGGGTCCGACCTTCATCGAGATCAACACCTACCGCTTCCGCGGCCACTCCATCAGCGACCCGGCCAAGTACCGGACGCGCCAGGAGCTCGAGGAGCGGAAGAAGCTCGACCCCTGCGCCGTGACGCGCCAGCAGCTGAAGGACGCGGGCGTGAGCGAGGACGACCTCGTGAAGGTCGACGCCGAGGTCGACGAGCTCATCGACGAGGCCGTGGCCTTCGCCGACGCGGCGGAGCCGGCCAAGCAGGAGCTCGTCTTCTCCACGGTCTACGCGACGCGCGAGCACAACGCGACGGGCTACCCGACGCGGGAGGACGGCTGATGCGGGAGATTCGCTACCGGGAAGCGCTCCGGGAAGCCCTCATGGAGGAGATGGCGCGCGACGAAAGCGTCTTCCTCATGGGCGAGGAAGTCGGTCATTACGAGGGCGCCTACAAGGTCAGCCAGGGGCTGCTCGCGCAGTTCGGCGAGCAGCGGGTCATCGACACGCCCATCGCCGAGGCGGGCTTCGCGGGCATCGGCGTCGGCGCCGCCATGACGGGGCTCCGTCCGGTCATCGAGTTCATGACCTGGAACTTCAGCTTCGTCGCCTTCGACCAGATCATCAGCAACGCAGCGAAGATCCACCAGATGAGCGGCGGCAAGCTGACCTGCCCCATGGTCTTCCGTGGCCCGAACGGCGCCGCGAAGCAGGTCGCCGCGCAGCACAGCCACTCGGTGGACCCCTTCTACACGAACATCCCGGGGCTCTACGTCGTCATGCCGGCGACGCCGCGGGACGCGAAGGGGCTGCTCAAGACGAGCATCCGCAACGACGATCCCATCGTCTTCCTCGAGGGCGAGACGCTCTACAACCTCAAGGGCGAGGTGCCCGACGCGGACGAGGACGAGCTCATCCCGCTCGGCGTGGCGAACGTCGCCCGCGAGGGCCGGGACTGCACCATCGTCGCCTGGGGCCGGCCCTTCCATAACGCGATGGAGGCGGCGGCCGAGCTCGCCAAGGACGGCATCGAGATCGAGGTCGTCGACCCGCGCACGCTCCGCCCCCTCGACGCCGACACGATCATCGCGAGCGTGAAGAAGACCAACCGCTGCGTCGTAGTGCACGAGCACTGGCCCTACGGCGGCCCGGGCGCGGAGATCGTCGATCTCGTGCAGCGCGAGGCCTTCGACTTCCTCGACGCGCCCATCGCGCGCGTCGCGGCGTGGGACGTGCCCATGCCCTACGCGAGCAACCTGGAGGAGCTCGTGCTCCCGACCACCGAGCGCGTCCTCGAGGCAGTACGCGCCGTCAGCTACCGCTGAGGACACCATGGCCAAGATCATCGGGCTCCCGAAGCTCTCCCCGACCATGGAGGAGGGCACGCTCGTCGCCTGGACCAAGAAGGAGGGCGACGCCGTCGACGTCGACGACCTCCTGGCCGAGGTCGAGACCGACAAGGCGACCATGGAGTTCCGCTCCTTCGACAAGGGCGTGCTCCTGAAGATCCTCGTCCAGGAAGG
>JBCDGX010000861.1:0-2036 GCA_038750805.1 Myxococcota bacterium | reverse complement strand
CGGAGGTCGAGCCGGCGCCCTATGCGGTCTGGGGCGCGATGCAGGACACACGGGTACGCTACTTCCGGGAGTCGACGGGGCGACCGCGCTTCCGCGCCCCGGAAGATGCCGGGACACCCTGACCCCACGCTTCGGGATGGACGCCGGCCGACTCACGATCGTCGCGCTCCCGGTGCAATTCCGTGGCTAATGTAAGAGTCTGGCACTACCGAAACCCCTCGGGCCGCGTCATGCTGCCCGCGACACTGTCGTAACGGTGCGCCCGTGAGTGACCTAACCTTCGGTAAATACTCTCTTCTGGAGCAGCTCCACGTGGGCCCCAGCGCCGAGACCTTCAAGGCGAAGGCCCGGGGCGCGCATGGCTTCGAGCGCCTCGTCGCCCTCCGGCGGGCGCTGCCCCACGTGGCCGAGTCGAGCGCCGAGGAGGCGCTCTTCGTCCAGGCCACCCGCGTCGCGGCGCTGCTCCTGCACGCGAACGTGCCCCAGGTCATCGACCTCGGCCGCATCGAGGGGACCGCCTTCGTGGCGACGGAGTACGTGCGCGGGAAGTCGCTCCAAGCGCTCCTCGAGGACGCCAAGGAGCGGAAGGCCACGCTGCCCCTGCCCCTGGCCTGCCACATCGCGACGAAGGTCTGCGAGGCGCTCGATTACGCCCACGACAAGCGGGACGAGCACGGGGAGCGCCTCGGCATCGTGCACGGCGAGCTCAGCCCGCGGCACGTGCTCGTGTCCTACGCGGGGCACGTGAAGCTGAAGGGCTTCGGTCCCGAGACGCAGGCGGACGACGCGGCGCGCCGGGACGACGTGCGGGGCCTCGGGAAGCTGCTCGCGGCCATGCTCGGCGACCATCCGCGCCTCCCGGAGGAGCTCGGGACGCTCGTCGTGCGGGCACGAACGCAACAGGGGTACGCGAGCGCGGCTAGCCTCCACGACGCGCTTCAGGCCTTCACCTTCGGCTCCGGTCGCAACTTCGGCCGCAACGACGTGGCCGCGTTCATGCGCCGGCGCTTCGCCGACGATCTGGAGAGCGACGATTTCCGCGCGCTCCGCGACTCGAGCGTGCCGAGCGAGCGGCCCCGGTCGGCCATCGAGGAGGTGGCGCCCACGGCGAAGGCCGCCGGGATGCCCGAGGTGACGCCCCTCGCGGCGCCCCGGGTCACGAGCTTCGAGGAGGGCTCCCGCGAGGCGGCGCCGGCGGAGCTCCCGCCGGTCGAGCGTCCCGTGCTCGACGACGCCCCTGGCGAGACGCTCCTCGAGGAGGGGCCCGCGCCGCTTCCTATCCGCGAGCGCCGGTCGACGGCGCCGCCCGTCGCGCCGGCGATGGCCCGCGCGTCGGCGCTGCCCGTCGAACCGCTCGTGGAGCCGACGCTGCCCGTGGAGCCGCTCGTGGAGCCGGCGCTGCCCTTGGAGCTGCCCGTCGAGCCGCCCGTCGCGCCGGAGCTCGCCGGCGAACGCACGGACGTCCAGGCGCTCCCGGCCGAGCCCACGCGCATCCAGCGCATGCCGACGACGCCGCTCGCGCCCGAGCGCACGCAGGTCGACGCGGCGCCGAAGAGCTGGGACGAGAGTATCGAGACCGAGGTCTTCGATCGCACGCGGGCGCCCCTGGTCATTCACGCCGAAGCGGTCGTCACGACACCCGAGCCGGCCACGGCGCCCCCGCAGGCGGCCGAGGCGATCGTCGTGGCGAGCGCGCCCTCCAGCACGTCCGGCGCTCCCTCACCCTTCGCGACGCCGGCGCGGAAGACCCCGCGCACGCCCCGGTCCTTGCGGGCGACGGGCTATGCGCTCCTCACGCTGGCGGGGCTGGCGGCCGTCTATCTCGTCGCGGCGGTCATCGGCCGCTCGGAGGCTCCCTTCGACGTGCAGGGCGCGCTCGAGATCCGGCCGACCCCGCTCGACGCCACCGTGCTCGTGGACGGCACGCCGGTGGTCGTGCGCTCCGGACGTAAAGCTGAATAAGAAAATCCCGCCAGAAGTGATTGTTTCGGTCAATCAGATTGAAGAGCCATCCAAGATGGCAGATACAATCGCAT
>JBCDGX010000860.1:0-2041 GCA_038750805.1 Myxococcota bacterium | reverse complement strand
CGCACCCCCGCGTCGTCGCCGGCGGCGTGGCGCCGGGCCGCCTCCCGCGCCGCGCGCTCGAGGAGCCGCGAAGCGAGCACCCGGGAGGGGAGGGCGCCCTGGCTCGGCAGCGTGAGCCACTCGCGGGCGAGCTCGCGGCGGCTGATCAGCGCGAGCGCCAGCCCATCGGCGCGGCTGGCCATGCCGAGGGGAAGGTCGAGGCTGAGGGCGACGCGCGCCCGGGCCGCGCGGGAGGCGAGCGCCCGATGGCTCGAGGACACGGCGAGCTGCGTCGCCACCGCCACGAAGGTCTCGGCATCGCCGCGGGTCAGGCCCCGGAGCACCCGGCGGCCGAGCTCACGCTTCAGCTCGCAGGGCGGGAGCGCGGCCGCGAGCTCGTAGAGGGCGGCGTTCGCCGCGGCGGGGCTCAGGAACTCGACGTCGTCCACGAGGCCCGTCGCGAAGGCCTGCTGCACGGAGGCGAGGAGCCCCGTCGGGTCGAGGCCTTCGAGAGGGACCGCCCGCCGCGTATCCGCCACCGCCGCCGCGAGATCGGCCAGCGACTGGCGCCAGAGGGCCCGGCGCTCGGCCTCGTCGGCCACCCGGTGCAGCTCGGCGAGCCCCTCGAGGTAGTCGCGGTGTCGCAAGGGACCCGAGGGTAGTACGCGGGGAAGGCGGCCGGCGACCGCCCTGAGCTTCCACAACGCGGCCGGAAGCGAGGCCTGGCACACCCGCCCTGATGACCGACGGATACTTCCAGACCCCGCTGCCCCGTAACGAGCCGGTGCGCACCTACGCGCCGGGCACCGCCGACCGCGACGCGCTCCAGCAGGCCCTGGACGCCGTCGCCGGGGAGCGCCTCGACGTCCCCGCCCTCATCGGGGGCGCCGAGGTCCGCTCGGGCACGACCAGCGACGTCGTGATGCCCTGTGATCACGGGCACGTGCTCGGCCAGGTGCACCACGCCAGCGCCGAACACGTGAACCAGGCCATCGCCAGCGCGCGCGAGGTGGCGCCGGCCTGGGCGGCCATGCCCTTCGCCGAGCGGGCCGCGATCTTCCTGAAGGCCGCCGAGCTCCTCGCCGGCCCCTGGCGCATGCGCATCAACGCGACGTGCATGCTCGGTCAGGCGAAGACCTGCCATCAGGCGGAGATCGACGCGGCCTGCGAGCTCATCGATTTCCTCCGCTTCAACGTCACCTACGCCCGGCAGATCCTCGAGGTGCAGCCCGAGTCCGGGCCGGGCCTCTGGAACCGCTCGGACTACCGGCCCCTCGAGGGCTTCGTCTTCGCCGTCACGCCCTTCAACTTCCTCGCCATCGCCGTGAACCTGCCCGTGGCGCCGGCGCTCATGGGGAACGTGGTCGTCTGGAAGCCGGCGACGCAGACCATGGTCGGCGTGCACCACGTGCTGGCGCTCCTGCGCGAGGCGGGGCTTCCCGAGGGGGTCATCCAGGTCGTCCCGGGCGACGGGCCCGAGCAGGGCGAGGCCGCGCTGGCGAGCGAGCACCTCGCCGGCGTGCACTTCACGGGCTCCACGGCGACCTTCCGCGCGCTCTACAAGGGCGTCGCGACGAACCTCGAGCGCTACCGGGGCCTCCCGCGCATCGTCGGCGAGACCGGCGGCAAGGACTTCATCGTCGCGCACCCGAGCGCGGACGTCGCCCAGCTCGCCACGGCCATCGTGCGCGGCGCCTTCGAGTACCAGGGGCAGAAGTGCTCCGCGGCCTCGCGCCTCTACCTCCCGAAGTCGCTCTGGCCGGCGCTGAAGGAGCGTGTGCTCGCCGATATCGGCGACCTGACCATGGGGGACGTGCGGGACTTCGATAACTTCCTCGCGGCGGTCATCGACCGGCGGGCCTTCGACAAGCACCGCGGCTACCTCGCGCTGGCGAAGGAGACGGCCAGCGTGCTCGCCGGCGGCCATGCGGACGACGCGAAGGGCTTCTTCGTCGAGCCGACCTTCGTGCAGGTCGACGACCCGAAGCATCGGATGATGGAGGAGGAGATCTTCGGCCCCATCGTGACGGCCTATGTCTACGACGACGCCGGTGATGGCTGG
>JBCDGX010000859.1:0-2053 GCA_038750805.1 Myxococcota bacterium | reverse complement strand
TCTCGGACGAGGAGAGCGCCCCTGCCGCCGAGGCGGAGGCCCCGGCCGAGGCGGAGGTCGAGGCCGAGGCCGAGGCCAAGGCCCCGGAGGACGAGGCCGGCGACGCGGTCGACGAGCGATCGCTCAGCCGCGCGGAGCGGCGCCGCCTTCGCCGGGAGCGTCGCGAGGGGGCCGAGGCGGCCCCGGACGAGGAGCCGGAGCCCGAGATGGCGGAGAACGCCGCCGGCGGGCTGATCTTCGTCGGCGTGATCTTCAGCCTCCTGGCGGCGGCGATCGCCGTGGCGATGCTGACCGAATAGGCGCGCTGTCTTGCGCGTCTCAGACGCGGTGCCCACTCTTTCCCACGTGAGCGAAGACACCGGCGGCGAGGAGACCGAGCGCGAGGAGACCGCGCTCGTTCCCCGCGACGGAACCCCCGACGATCTGTTCGAGGCCGAGCGCGACGTCGTCGACCAGCTCTTCGCGGTCCTCGACAAGGTCCCCTTCGTCTCCGGCTTCAAGCGGGACGTGACCAGCCTCGGCCGGCTCATCCGCGGCCGGCGGCCGCCGCGCGTGCTGGTCGTCGGCTCGCCAGGCAGCGGGCGCTCCCAGCTCGCCAACGCGCTCCTCGGCGAGCCCGTGCTCCGTGTGGGGCCGGCCGGCGATGCTCCGGACGGGCGCTGGCTCCGCATCGACGCCGCCGGTCGCCGGGTCGACTGGATGGAGCTCGCGGCGACGCGGGGGGCGGTGCTTCCGGACGTCGAGGGTGAGGGGGCGCGGGCCCCGGACGTCGTCGTCGCCTTCGTGACGCCGGCCGAGGCCGAGAGGGGCGCGGGGCAGGTGCTCGAGCTCGCTCTGAAGGCACGGTCCCGGGGCGAGAAGGGCCCGATCCCCCTCGTGGCCGTCCTCGGGCGCGCCGACGCCGTCGAGCCGGCGGCCGCCGCGGCGCCCTTCCCGGCGGAGAAGGAGCTCCGCATCGCGGGCCTGAGGCGCGCCCTGAAGCGTCGGCTCGGCGAGGCGGGGCTTCCGGAGGAGACCCCGCTCCACGCGCTCTCGACGCCCTCGGCGGTCGAGCATCGCCTCGGCATCGAGCCCTGGGGCCTCGCGCCGCTCGCGGAAGCGCTCGCCTCGGCGATGCCTCCGGAGGCGCGTGTCGAGGCTGCCCGGGCGCTCCCCGGCGCCGTCCGGACGCGCCGGAAGGTCGCCAGCGACCTCATCGAGTCGTGCTCGACCCTGGCGATCACCGTCGCCATCTCGCCGATCCCGCTCAGCGATATCGCGGTCATCGTGCCGCTCCAGACGACCATGGTCACGGCCATCGCCTACCTCAGCGGCCGCAGCTGGAGCCCGCGCGCGGCGACCGAGTGGCTCACGAGCGCGGGCCTCGTGGTCGGCGCCGGCTGGGGCATGCGCACGGCGGCGCGGCAGGTGCTCAAGCTCGTGCCCGGCATGGGGAGCGTCGTCGGCGCGAGCATGGCCGGCGCGGGCACCCTCGCGCTCGGCCGGAGCGCCATGCGCTACTACCTCTGAGGGCTCCGCCCGGCGAGCGCGCGTCCGTGCTCCGCGAGGAGCACCCCGTGCGTGAAGAGCAGCACCGGGACGACGCAGAAGGGGACCGCCGCGGCCGGTGAGTCGAAGAGCGCGAGCTCGGCGTTCCGGCCCGCGGCCGCGAGCGCGTTCACGGTGCGGAACACGTTCATGAAGTCGAGGGCGCCGAAGAGGTTCGCGGCGAACGCGAAGGCGTGAAAGCCCCGGCTCTCCCGCCAGGCGAGCACCACGAGCCCGAGGAGCACGGCCGCGACGACGTCCCCACCGCCCGCCGCGCGCGCGAACTCCGGCGCGAGGAGGCCGCGCTCGCCGAGCGCGAGGAACGCCGCGCCGATGGGAAGCCGCACCAGGTGGAGCGCGGTCATCCGCCGCCGGTCCAGGCCCCGCAGCCAGCGCGCGAACGGGGCGCTCGCCCGCGTGAGGGCGGCGAGCGCGAGAGCGGGGCCGACGATGAGCGCCATGCGGACCGGGGTCGGCAGGGACGTCGCCGGCACCAGCACGCCGAAGGCGCCCGCCAGGACGAGCC
>JBCDGX010000858.1:0-2058 GCA_038750805.1 Myxococcota bacterium | reverse complement strand
CGCCGGCGTCGCGTCCGGCGTCGCTGCCGAGGTCCGCGCCCGCGTCCGCGCCCGCGTCCGCGCCCGCGTCTTCGCCCGCGTCGCCCCCCGCGTCGCCGCCGGCGTCCGCACTCGCGTCGCCGCCGGCATCCCCGCCCGCGTCCTCGCCAGCATCGACGGCACCATCCGCCTCGCCACCTTCGCTCCCCGCCCCGGCGCGCGGCGACGAGCCGCACCCCAGCCCGAGCAGGAGCGCGAGAAGGAAGCGGGGGACGAGGCGAGGCATGGTGCCTCAGCGTACCAGAGGACGCCCGCGGCAGCCGGGGGCGGCCCTCCGCGCGAGCGCTCGGACGGGATCTCGGTTGCCGCCGCTCGGCTCAGCCGTCGTTCTCGGGCACGTAGCCCATCAGCCTGAGCTGCTCGGCGGTCACGTCGTCGAGCTCACGAGCGCCGCCGTCGAGTTGGCGCCGCTCGCGCTGCTCCGCGTTCATCCACTCGGCCCGGTTCGACGCCCCGAGGAACTGCCCCTGCATCACGCGCAGGTAGCGCGCGGCGATGGGATGCTCGTGCACGTCGAGCTGGTTCTCCTCGTTCGGGTCGGCGTTCAGGTCGAACATCGCCGCCGTGAGGTTGCCGCGCACGAAGAACTTCCAGTCGTCCGCGAAGATGACGCGCCGCTCCTCGCGGAACTCGGCCATGGCGAGCTGCGGCCCGTAGGGCTCCTGCCCGAAGGCCAGGGGCACCAGGCTCCGCGCCGTGATGTCCGGCATGGGCGGCAGGCCCGCCAGCTCCACCACCGTCGGCGCGATGTCCATGGTGCTCACCGTCGGCGCCACGCGCCGCGCCGGCAGGCTCCCGGCCTGGTGCACCAGCAGCGGGACGTGGAGGAGCTCCTGGTAGATCGAGTGCCCGTGGCCCCAGGAGCCGTGCTCGTCGAACTCCTCGCCGTGGTCGCTGACGATGACGAGGAGCGTGTCCTCCCAGGCCCCGACCTCCTTCAGGCGCTCGATGAACTTCCCGAGCCAGAGGTCGTGCTGGGTGATCTCGCCGTCGTGCAGCGCACGAAGCCGGCGCTGATCGCTCGCCGTGAAGACCACGCTCGGCGGCCTCTCCTTCGCGCCGACGAGGAGCTCGCCGGTGCGCCGCGGCGACACGATGCCCTCGTAGTTCGAGCGCCTGTCGTACATCGACACGTACTCCGCGTCCGGGTCGTAGGGGACGTGCGGGTCGATGGTCTGGATGTAGAGGAAGAAGCGCTCGTCCTTGTGCTCGACGGCCCAATCGCCCGCGATGCGGAAGACGTCCTCGGCCTCCGTGGAGGCCTCCTCGCGGATGAAGTTCCGGTAGTCCTCGAAGCCCTGGCGGAAGCCGAAGCGCCCGGACACGTAGCCGTTCGCCACGAAGCCGGCCGTACGGAAGCCGTTCGCCTCGAAGTGCTCGGGGAGCGTGAGCGCGTCGTCGCTGAGGATGGCCGCCTGCGTGTTCGCGCCGTGATCCGTCGGGTGGAGCCCGGTGAAGATCCCGGCCACCGAGGGCTTGGTCCAGTTGTCCGTGCTCATCGCCCGCTCGAAGACGACGCTGCTGTCGGCGAGCTGGTCGATTACCGGCGTGCGCACGCGGCTCTCCGGGTTCCAGGGCTTGAGCTTGCTCGCCCGGAGCGTGTCGATGAGGAGCACGACGACGTTCTTCGCCTGCCGCGGCTCCGGCGTGACCATCGGCGGCCGGCGAATCTCGGGCGTGCCGAAGGCCGCGCGCCCGGCGCCGCCTTCGGCCTCGAGCTCGAGGGCCACGATCTTCCCGGCGAAGGGCGCGAGGTCGACGCTCACGCGCTCCCAGCTGGCGCCGAGCGCGCCCTCCCAGACCTTGGTGCGGCTCCCGCCCTCGGCCGTCGCGAAGACGCGGCCCGTGCCCCGGGCCGTGTCGGCGGCGCCCTCCTGCCCCGCGAAGAAGACGAGGCGGCCGGCGGTTGGCACCTCGGTCATGTAGCGGAAGCGGATCGGCGCGCGGTAGGCGAGGGCCTTCCGGGTCTCGCCGCCGAGCGCGACCTCGGTGACGGTCGTGCCCCACTCCGGCGCCTCG
>JBCDGX010000857.1:0-2092 GCA_038750805.1 Myxococcota bacterium | reverse complement strand
TTCGAGGCGCTCATCGACGCCGGCGTGCGCGATCCGGACGTGCACTACGACCTCGCGCTCACCGAAGCGCGCCGCGAACGTCTCGGCTCCGCCATCCGCCACTTCCGCATCGCCCTCGAGCTGCGTCCCGGCGACGCGGAGGCCGAAGCCGGGCTGGCCGCCGCGCGGACGGCGCTGGTGAGCGCGCGCGCCGAGTCCGAGGGGAGCGCGACCGTGCAGGAGGGCGCGCCGCTGGTCGAGACGCTGGCGGGCGGGTTCTCGGAGGCGGCCCTCGCGTGGTCGGTCATCGCCCTCCTCGTGCTCTTCCTCGGCGCCTCGACCCTGCGTACGCGCACGCGGGGCACGCCGCGGCTGGCCGCCTCCCTGGCCATGGCCATCCTGCTGCCCCTCGGCCTGATCGCGGGAACCGGCGTCGCCGCACGCCGCGGCGCCTTCCGGGAGGGCCCTCGGGCCATCGTCCTCCTCGACCGGGTGCCCCTCCGCGAAGGGCCGGACGAACGCGCTCAGGTCCGCTCGGAAGCCCGGGAGGGCGAGGACGCGCAGGTCGTCGGCCGCGACGAACGCTGGCGGCGGATCAAGCTCCCGGGCGGCCGCGAGGGATGGGCACCGGCCGAGGCCATCGGCCTCGTGGACGAGGACACGTGAGCGCCGGGCCCTCAGCTCCGCTTCGCGAGCACGGCTCCGAGCTTGTCCTCGAGGTCGCCGAGGTCGAAGGGCTTGTCGAGGAACTCGTCGGCTCCGTAGAGCGGCGAGGTCATCTCGTTCAGCCGCTCGCCGATGCCCGTGAGCATGAGGACGCCGACCTTGGCGAAGCTCGTGTCCTCGCGGATGGCGCGGCAGACCTCCCAGCCGCTCATGCCCGGCATCATCACGTCGAGGATGATCAGGTCCGGGCGCTGGTCGCGCGCGACCCGCAGCGCGTCCTCGCCATCCGAGGCCTCGAGCACCTCCGCCCCGAGGTTCCGCACGTGGCGGGTCACGAGGTTGAGGATTTCGAGGTCGTCATCGGCGCAGAGGACCGTCTTTCCGTCGAGGAGACCCATGAGTTCGGGGGATGGTCGGCGAGGGCCCACCGGGGCGTCAAGCGCGACCTGCCGCCCCCCGTTGATGGGTGCGCGAGCGCATGCTAGCCGTGCCGCTCATGGGTGCGTTTCCCCGTCTCGCCGCGATCCTCGCTTCCGCGGCCCTCGCCGTCGCCTGTGGCGGCATCAAGAGCCCCAGCGCGGAGGACGAGCCCGCCGAAGCGGAGACCCGCCACGGGCTCACCGAAGCGCAGGCCGCGCAGGTGCTCGCGAAGGTCGGCGACCGGACGATCACCGTGGGCGAGCTGGCCGAGCGCCTGGCCGACCAGAGCCCTTACCTCCGCGCCCGCTACAACAGCCCGGAGCGCCGCCGCGAGTTCCTCGACAACATGATCCGCTTCGAGCTGCTCGCGCAGGAGGCACAGCGCCGGGGCCTCACGGCGGCACCGGAGGTGCAGCGCGCCCGCGAGCAGGCGATGGTGCAGCAGATGATGCGCGAGCTCTTCGAGGATCGGATCCGCCTCGAGGACGTGACCGACGAAGAGGTCGCCGCGTACTACGAGGCCAACCGCAGCGAGTTCGACAAGCCCGAGCAGGTGCGCGCGAGCCACATCCTCATCACGGACCGCACGAAGGCCGAGCGCGTCCTCGCCGAGGTCCTCGAGGACCCGACGGACATCGAGCGCTTCCGGAGCCTCGCCGAGGCGAACGACGAGGACCCGGCCACGCAGGGCCCCCGCCGCGGCGACCTGCGCTTCTTCAGCCGGGACGGGACGCGCGTCGAGACCGGCGGCGGTCCCGTGGACGACGCGGTGCCCGAGGCGCTGGCGGCAGCGGCCTTCGGGCTCGAGGCGATCGGGAGCGTGCACCCGACCCTCGTCGAGACGAACGCCGGCTTTCACATCGTGAAGCTGACGGGCCGGCGCGCGGCCCTCGAGCGCTCCCTCTTGGACACATGGTTGGTTCCCATCAATTAATTTCTCATATCACATAACTCATAGTCTAGACATAGACATCAGCAGTAAGCAAAAGGTAGTTTTTCATAAATTTGGCTGGCACTGTGTCTGTGA
>JBCDGX010000856.1:0-2099 GCA_038750805.1 Myxococcota bacterium | reverse complement strand
CAGTTCACGTTCACGCGCTTCGAGCCGAGCGGCATCGTCGAGGGCCACCCGAACATCAAGTTCTCGACGAGCATCATCGACTACGTCTTCCGCGAGATCGGGGTGGAGTATCTGAAGCGCTACGATTTCGCTCAGGTGCCGCCGAAGGAGGAGCAGACCGAGCTCCTCGAGCCGACCGACGTCAGCGCGGCGCTGCGGAACCAGGGCCCCGTGCCGACCGATCCGCCGCCGCCCATCGCCGAGGCGCCGCAGGTGACCTTCGGCTTCGAGGAGACGCCGGAGCCGACGATCACGGCGAAGGAGTCGGCCCTCGACCAGCAGCTCGGCGAGATGATGGGCGACGCGCCGATGTGCGATAAGTGCGGCCACATCACCGTCCGGAATGGGTCCTGTTACAAGTGCCTCAACTGCGGCAACTCGATGGGCTGTAGCTGAGCACGCGGCTCGGTCGCGACCGAGCCTGACGGCAAAGAGCCAAAAACGAAGAGGCGCCTCGCTCGGTCACCCGAGCGGGGCGCTTCTCGTTTCAGCGACCCTCGAGTCGGTCGCGTTTCGCCTTCAGAGCTTCGACCATCGCGTCGCGAAACACCCGAAAGCGTGGCGTCCGCCGGAGGTCCTGATGCACGACGACCCAGATGTCGAACATGGGGACGGGGTCGGTCCGGCGAAGCTCGGGAGGGCCCAGGAAGCAGGGCAAGAAGGTGAGCCCCATGCCGGCGACGCAGGCCGCGCGAAGCACCGCGCCTTCGGTGATCGAGCCGCGCACCGGGAGATGCGCGAAGGGCGTCGCGGCGACGAGCGCGGGGTCGAGCGCGGCCTGGCCGATCCAGCTCTCGCCCTCGCCGTAGACCGCCCCGAAGGCGACGCCCACGCGGCGCCCCGCGAGGTCGAAGCCCGGCGGCTGGCCGGGAGGCATGAAGCGGATGGCCACGTCCGCGCGCCGCCGCGCGAGGTCCTCGAGCGCCACGCTGCCCGAGAGCTGAAGGTCGACCTCCGGGTAGCGCCGCGCGAAGGCGACCAGATCGTCCATCAGCAGCTCGGCCGCCACGACCGCCGGGGTGGTGAGCCGGAGCGGACCGCGCAGCGTGTCATCGAGGGCGTCGGCCGCGCGCGCGACGGCGGACATGGCCCGCTCGGCCTCCTCCGCCACGGCGAGCAGCGCCGCGCCCTGGGCCGTGGCGTGGAGCCCGTCCGCGCGCCGCTCGAAGAGCCGGAGCGAGAGCCGCGCCTCGAGCTGCGCCAGGCGTCGCGCCGCCGTCTGTCGGCTCACGCCGAGCTCGCGGGCGGCGCGGCGAAGGCTCGCTGCGCGCATCGTGGCGAGGAAGATCCGGAGGTCGTCCCAGTCGAAACCGCTCGTGTCGGGGTGGTCCATCGATGGACAGGGTACGCGAGTACGTGGCCCGCCCGGGGCGCGGGCCCCGTCGGGGCGGCCGGACCGGCTCGTCAGCCGCGGCGCCGCGATTGATAATCCCGGGGCCTCCCGGACATGGGGCCTTTGGAGATGCAGCCCGAGCGGTCGGAAGCGCGGCTCGTCGAAGCCCTCGTGCGCGAGCACGCGGCCTATGTGGGTCGTGCGCTTCGCTACCTCGGCGTGCCCCCGGCGGACCTCCCGGATGCGACGCAGGAGGTCTTCCTGGTCGCCCATCGGCGCCGGGACGATTTCGACGGCCGCGCCCCTCGGGCGTGGCTGAAGGCCATCGCCGTCCGCGTGGCGCGGAACGCCCGCCGAAGCGTCCACCGGCGCCGTGAGGCTGGCGCGGAGGAGGCTCCGGAGCTGGTCGTCGCCGCCACCCAGGAGCGGAACGTCGAGCGCCTCGAACGCCGCGCGCGCGCCGTCGCGCTCCTCGAGGGCCTCTCGGACGCGCAGCGCGAGGTCTTCGTCCTCCACGAGGTGGAGCAGCTCACCATGAAGGAAGTGACCGCGATGCTCGGCATCCCCCTGCAGACCGGCTACTCGCGCCTTCGGCTCGCGCGCAAGCGCCTGACCGAGGCCCTGAGCGAGGGAGAGAACGCATGACCGACGGACGGCCCGAGCTCGACGCCCTCGTCGCGGCCATGCGGGGTGATCTCCTCGACGAGGGCGAGGTGGAGGCGGTGGT
>JBCDGX010000855.1:0-2108 GCA_038750805.1 Myxococcota bacterium | reverse complement strand
TGGGCGGCGGCGTCGAGGCCGTGCTCGGGGCCGAAGAGCACCGCGAGCGTCGCCCCCGCGTCGCGGAGCACGTGGTCGGCGCGCCGCAGGCGGGCGTCGACGCTGGCCGGGTGCATGAGGAGCCCGACGCGGCGGCCGGCCAGGGACACCTCCCCCCGCGCGACGCGGTCGAGGCCCGTGAGCACCCGGCTCATCGCGACGAGGCGCCCGTCGGCGCGGCGCCGGCGTCGCCCGCGAGCAGGTAGAGCACGGCCATGCGGACCGCGACGCCGGCCTCCACCTGGTCGAGGACCGCGCTCCGCGGACCGTCGGCGAGCTCCGGGTCGATCTCGACGCCCCGGTTCATGGGGCCCGGATGCATCACGATGGCGTCGGCCTTGGCGCCGCCGAGGCGCGCCTCGCTGAGCCCGAAGGTGCGCGCGTACTCGCGGAGGCTCGGGAGCAGGGCCTGGGAGAGGCGCTCCTGCTGGATGCGCAGCGCCATCACCACGTCGGCGCCTTCGAGGGCCGGCTCGAGGCGCTCGTAGACCTTCACGTCGAAGGCCTCCGCGAAGTGCTTGGGCACGAGCGTGCGCGGTCCGGCGATGCGCACGTCGCAGCCGAAGAGGCGGAGCAGGCGGGCGTTCGAGCGGGCCACGCGGCTATGGGCGACGTCGCCGCAGATGGCGACCGTCAGCCCGCTGAGGGTGCCCCGGGCACGGCGGATCGTGAAGGCGTCGAGGAGCGCCTGGGTCGGGTGCGCATGCATGCCGTCGCCGGCGTTCACCACGCTGCAGCGCATGGTCTTCGCGACGTAATGCGGCGCGCCGCTCGCCCCGTGGCGGATGACCACGATGTCCGGGTGCATCGCCTCGAGGGTCTTGCAGGTGTCGTAGAGGGACTCGCCCTTCTTCACGCTGCTACTCGCCACGGACATGTTCACCATGTCCGCGCTCAGGCGCTTGCCGGCGATCTCGAAGCTGGTCCGCGTGCGCGTCGACGCCTCGTAGAAGAGGTTGATCACCGTCTTGCCGCGGAGCGTCGGGACCTTCCGCACCGGGCGCCGCGAGACCTCGAAGAAGGCCTCCGCGGCGTCGAGGATCTGCACCACGTCGTGCGCCTCGAGGGAGGCGATGTCCAGCAGGTGCGGGTGACGGAAGGGGCGCGTCACGGCGCGTCCTCCGCGCGCTCGAGGAGCGCGGCGTCCTCGCTTCCGGCGCTCTCGCCGAGCACGACGCGGACCTTGCCGCCGGCGGGCACGCTCACCGTCCGGCCCACGAAATCGGCGGCGACGGGCAGCTCCCGGCCGCCGCGGTCGAGGAGCACGGCCAGCCAGATGCGCCGGGGCCGCCCGTAGTCGAGGAGGCACTCGATGGCGGCGCGGACCGTGCGCCCGGTCTGGAGCACGTCGTCCACCAGCACCACGTCACGCCCCGCGACCTCGAAGGGCACGACGCTCGGGCCGATCTTCGGATCCGGAAGCGCCGTCGCGGCGTCGTCCCGGTAGAGCGCGATGTCGACGCTCCCCACCGGCGGGGCCGCGCTCGCGACGGCCCCCACGGCCTCCGCCAGGCGCGCGCTGAGCGCGAGACCGCCGCGGCGGATGCCCACGATGCCGAGGCGATCGGCGCCGCCCGTGGCCTCGACGATCTCCGACGCCATGCGCTTCAGCACGCGCTCGACGTCGGCGGCGTCGAGGATGCGCTCGCTTCGCTCGCTCACCGGGAGCGGGTGTAGACGGCCGCCCGAGCGCGGTCAACGCCGGCGGCGCGTCTCAGCTCGGCTCGGGAAGGGCCGGCAGCGCGTCGCGCATCTCGCCGTAGCCCTCGGGCATGGCCTCCCCGGCCTCGAGGCGCTCCTGCATCTCGTACTTCGAGGGGCAGCGCGGGACGATCTGGTTGGCGAGGAACGTCCCGTCGTCGCCAAGGGCCCCCTGCACCACGACGCTGATGCCGAAGCCGTCGCGGAAGGTGTCCGGCACGACGCATTGCGGGAACGCGACGGGCATCTCCTCGCCCTCCTTCGTGATGCGGAAGCGCCACTCGCAGGGATCCTCCCGGAAGAGGATCGACCCCTCGACGAGGTCCCCTTCGACGCGGAGCTCCTCGCCCACGGCCTCCGGATCGCCG
>JBCDGX010000854.1:0-2112 GCA_038750805.1 Myxococcota bacterium | reverse complement strand
GGAGCGAGCGATGCGCCCTGGCGGCTCTCGCGTTCCTCGCGCTCCTCGGTGCCGGGCCGGCTCGGGCGGAGGTGCTGCCTGCCGGCTCCGTGCGCGGCGTGCTCCTCGCCCAGGCCTACGACAGCCGCCCCGCGGCGGACGAGCTCCGCTTCGGCGGGGGGCTCCTCGTCGACCTCTGGCAGCCCATCGGGGCGCTCCGCCTCGGCGGCGCCGCCGGCATCGCGGCCATCCGCAGCAACAACGACGACGCGAACGACGTCTTCCTGCCCCTCGGGCTCTCCGTCGCGCTGACCACCTCGGACGGCGAGGCGCCCGTCGCCATCACCGGCGTGGCCCGCGTGGGTGGCTGGGCCGGAGCGACGAACGGCGGGCTCGATGGAGGCCCCTGGGTGGGTGCGGGGCTCCAGCTCGACGTGCGCCTCGATGCCGGCCTGCACCTCAGCGTGGGCGTCGACGCCTGGACGCTCTTCGACGAGGGCGAGCGCCGGGTCTTCGTGCTCCCCGGTTTCGGGCTGAGCTGGAACACCGCCGCGCGGCCTTCGCCCGGGGAGGGCGGCGCGCCGTGAGCGACGACTGGCGCCTGCCGGAGGTCGAGGTCGAGACGGTCGAGGACCGCTCGCCGGACCTCCCCGTCGGCTGGCTTCGCCTCCGCTGCCTCACCCTCCGCCACCGCATGGACGGTGGCCCGCCCACGGCGCCCTACCGCTACGACTTCGTCGAGCGCCGCGCGACGGACGCCGTCGTGCTCGCGCTCCACGCGCCGCCCCTCGAGCCGGGGGGCGCCCGCCGTGTTTGTCTCCGGAGCGGCGTCCGTCCGCCCCTGCACTTTCGCCGCGAGCTGGACGTGCCCGCGGCGGCCGAGGTCTCGGCGGCGCTCTGGGAGCTCCCGGCGGGGCTCGTCGAGGCGGAGGAGCGCGGCGACGCGGGGCTTCGCGCCTGTGCCGCCCGGGAGACCCTCGAGGAGACCGGCTTCGAGGTCGCGCCGGCGAGCTTCGGGGCGTTGGGCGCGCCGGTCTTCCTCTGCCCGGGGGTGCTCTCCGAGCGCCTCTGGTACTTCGAGGCGTCCGTCGACCCGGCCGCGCGTGGGGTGCCCACGGAGGACGGCTCGCCGCTCGAGGCCGACGCGACCATCCGCCTCGTGCCCCTCGACGAAGCGCTCCGGGCGGCGGACGCCGGCGCCCTCGGCGACGCGAAGAGCGAGCTCGGCCTTCGACGGCTCGCTGCGCATCTCGCGGTCCCTGAGGCGCGGCCATGAGCCGCATCCGCCGCGTCCTCGTCGTGTACAAGCGCACGACGCTTCAGCGCTTCGAGGCGCGCGGCGACGACCGGGTTCAGCGACTGCTCGCGCAGGGCGACCGCTCCGTGGAGCGCCTCGAGGCGGCCCATGGCTCCCACCTCGCGACCCTCGAGCGCACGCGACGCTTCCTCTCCGAGCGGGGCATCGACGCGACCTTCGCCCACGAGGTGAAGGGGCTGCCGGAGGGCTGGGACCTCGTCGTGACCCTCGGCGGGGACGGGACGCTGCTCTGGTCCTCGCACCTCGTGGACGGCAACACGCCGATGCTCTCGGTCAACTCGGCGCCCATGGCGAGCGTCGGCTATTTCGCCGGCGCGACCGCGAACGACGTCGAGACGGGCCTCGAGGCCGCGCTCGCCGGCCGTCTCCGGGCGACGCGGCTGACGCGCATGGAGGTGATGGTCGACGGAGACGTCGTGCACCGCCGCGTGCTCAACGACGTGCTCTGGTGCCACGCGAGCCCGGCCGCGACGACCCGCTACCTGATCCGCCACCGCGACGTGGAGGAGCAGCATCGGAGCAGCGGCGTCTGGGTCGGTCCCGCCGCGGGATCCACCGCCGCTCAGCGGAGCGCCGGTGGGAAGGTGCTCCCGCTGCGCTCGAAGAAGCTCCAGTTCGTCGTGCGGGAGCCCTACCAGCCCGGCGACCTGCGCTTCCAGCTCGCCAAGGGGCTGGTGCATCCGGACGAGGAGCTGCTCATCAAGAGCAAGATCCGCGAGGGCCGGCTCTACTTCGACGGCGCGCAGAAGGTCGCGACCATCGATATCGGCGCCGAGATCGTCATGCGGCGCTCGCCCGAGCCGCTTCATCTGCTC
>JBCDGX010000853.1:0-2117 GCA_038750805.1 Myxococcota bacterium | reverse complement strand
GCGAGGTGACGCGCGGGCCCGCGAGCCCGTCGGCGAGGTGACGCGCGGGCCCGCGAGCCCGTCGGCGAGGTGACGCGCGGGCCCGCGAGCCCGTCGGCGAGGTGACGCGCGGGCGCGCGAGCCCGTCGGCAGGCATTAGCCGGGCGCGCGGGCCTCGCCGAAGAGAATCGGGAAGAGCCTCAGGTCGAGCAGCGGGAGCGCGGCGCCGACCTTGCGCTCGACGGCGACCAGCTCGAAGCCGGCCCTCACCAGCGCGCCGCCCGTGTCCCGGCTGAGCTCGCAGCCGCAGCCGATGCGCCGCTGGAGCGGGTCGAGGAGCCGCTGCTTGCGCGCGACGCGCGGGTCCTCGCTCCGCACGTGCTCGAGGAAGTGCAGCGCCCCGCCGGGCTTCAGCACCCGGGTCAGCTCCCGGAGCACGGCCGCCGGGTCGTCCACCGAGCAGAGGGTCAGGGTGCACACCGCCGCGTCGAAGCGGTCGTCCGAGAAGGGCATCGCCTCGCCGCGCGCCTGTACCACGGACGTCTCGAAGGGCGCGGCCGCCAGGAGCGGCGCCGTCCGCCGATTCATGGCCTCCGAGGGCTCGAGCACCGTCAGACGCCGCACGGCGTCTCCGTAATGCGCGAGCGTCTTGCCCATGCCAAAGCCGACCTCGAGCACGTCGCCCTGCGCTCCCGCCACCACCCGGGCGATGAGCGCGCGGAGCTTCGGCCCCTCGAGGGTCGAGACCAGCCAGGGGAAGACGCGCTCCGCGTAGAGGCCCATGGTCCTCGTCTCTCCTGCTGCCGGCGCCGGGCGCAAGGCCCGGCGACGCTAGCGCCTTCGGCCGCCGTAGGGCCGCGCGCTCCGAGGGAGGCAGCGGACTTCCTCGGGTCGCTCCTCGCGCCACGTCGCCGGCTCCGTAGGCACGAGCCGTCCGCTCCGGTGGGGCAGGCCCGGCCGGAAGAGCGGGAGCGGGTCGCAATGGGTACCCTCGCTCAAGAGCATGAAGTGGAGGTGCGGGCCCCGGCTGAGGCCCGTGTTGCCCAGGCGCCCGAGCACCTGCCCGCGGGCCAGAAGCTCGCCGGGGACCACCAGGGCCTCGCGCAGATGCGCGTAGCCGGTCGCCGTTCCGTTCGGATGGACCACGAGCACGAAGCGGCCGTAGCCGCTCACCCCGTTGCTCGCGTAGGCCACGACCCCGCGCTCGGCCGCTCGGACGGGCGAGCCCGGCGGCTCGTACATGTCGATGGCCAGGTGGTAGCCGCCAGCGCCGCTGCCCCAGCCCCGCATGAAGTGTCCTCGTGCGAGCGGGAGCGCGAGGGTGCCGGGCGCGGCCTCCGGGACCTCGGCGGCGCTCGCCGCGAGCGCTTCGTCGGGGGCAGCGGGGGCGGGCTCCGGCGCGCCATCGGCGCCCGCGTTCTCCTCGAGAGAGGCGGCGCTCTCCTCCTCGGCGGCCTCGAGGAGGGCGAGCTCCTCCTCCGTGGCCGTGCCCCCGGCGTCGCGGGCGACGGCCTGCGCGGGTGCGGGCGCGTCGATGGGAGTGCCGACGCCGTAGGCGTGCTCCGGGATGGTCTCCGGCGCCGTGCGCGCCAGCGCCACCCAGCGCGCGTCCGCGGCTTCGACGAGCAGCCTACGGGCCGCCGCGGTCGCCCCGAGGCCGAGCTCGGCGGCGGTGGCGCGGGCCTGCTCCTGGTCGGGCCTCAGCGGACGCGTGGGGACGCGGGGGAGCGGGTTCTCCGCGCGGCGGCCCGGAATGCGGAGCTCCTGTCCGACGCGGACGGTGTCCCCGCGGAGCCGGTTGGCGCGCTTCAGCGAGCGCACGCTGACGCGATAACGCCGGGCGATGTGGCTGAGGGTCTGCCCGCGACGGACCACGTGATGGGTCCGCCGACGCGCGCGGCTTCGTCGCGAGGGGATCCGGAGGGACTGCCCCTCGCGCACCCGATCGCTCCGCAGGCGATTCGCGCGGCGGAGCGCGTCGACGCTCACCCGGAAGCGCCGCGAGATGCGGATGAGCGTGTCGCCCGAGCGTACGGTGTAGCTCCGGTCCGCCCCCGCGAATGCGGGCAGCGCGAGCGCGAGGCTCAGAGCGACGACGAGGGCACGCACGGACCGGGAAGGCTGCGTCGACTTCGGCG
>JBCDGX010000852.1:0-2133 GCA_038750805.1 Myxococcota bacterium | reverse complement strand
GGTCGAGGTCTACGGGGACGAGGCGCGGGAGGCGGTGCGGGGGCGGCTGGGCGCGCACCCGCCCGGGGACGAGCGCGCTCGGCTCGAGGCGCTGCTCACGCGCCTCTCGTCACCCTAGCGCGGGTCGCGCATCGTCTGCGGCTCGAGGCCGCGATCGCGGCCGCGCTCTTCGGCGAAGACCTCTTCGCAGGCGGCTTCGATGGCCTCGAGGAGCGTCGCGGCCGGAAGGGGCCAGCGGCGCGTGGTGGGAGAGGGCGGCGAGGAGGGCGTACGGGCCGCGGTGCGCGGCGCATCGTACGTGGCATGGGCGGGGGCGGCGGCCGACGGCCGCTGGTTCAGCAGCTGGGACATGCTGAGGAATTACCTACGGCAAACCGTCCCAATCCTGAGCCCCCGGGGCGCCCTCACTTGCCGTATCCGCACACCTCGCAGGGAGCGCCGGGGGCGACCAGCGGGGCCCCGCATTGCGGGCAACGGTGGAGCGCGAGGTCGTCGCGCATGCCTGGCGAGAGCACGCCGGCGATCATGCTCGGCACGCGCCGGTCCCCCTCGTCGACGCGTGCGCCGCCCGAGCCTTCGTCGCCCCAGCGGCCCTCCGGGGTCGGCGGAAGGCTCATCGACCCCCGCGGGCGCCGCTCGCGCAGGGCCGGCGCCGGCGCCCCGCGGCTCGCTTCGCCCTTCACGTCGACCACGAGCGCGGCGGCGTTGTCCGCGGCCTCGTCCGCGTTGGCCACGTCGAAGAGGAGCTTCACGAGCGCGTCGGGGCGAAGCGTCTGCTGGAGCGCCGCGGCGATCTGCTCTTCGTCGAGCTCGTCGGTGAGCCCGTCCGAGCACAGCAGGAAGCGGTCCTTCGCGTCGATGGCGTGCGTCTGCAGGCTCACGCGGACGTTCTTCTCCATGCCGAGCGCGCGGGTGACCACCCGCGAGGGGAGCTCCCGCGCCCGCGCCTCCGGGAGGTGCGGCGTCAGCTCGAGCACGTCGTTCGCGAGCGAGTGGTCCTGCGTCAGGAGCTCGAGGAAGGGGCCGCGGAGCCGGTAGCAGCGGCTATCGCCGACGTGCGCCACGTGCACGAGGCCCCGCGCCGTCTCGACGTAGATGGCCACCACCGTCGAGGCCATGCCCGAGTGCTGCTCGCTCTTCGACGCGAGCGCGACCACCTCCGCGTTGGCGGCGTGCACGGCGAGCGACAGGCGCTTCGCCCCCGCGGGGAGCCCCAGGACGTCGAAGGGCGCCCCCTCCGCGTGGCTCTGGGCGCTCGCCTCGAAGCGCCGGACGATGGTCCCGAGGGTCAGGCGGCTGGCGACGCGCCCCGAGGCATGGCCGCCGGCCCCGTCCGCGACGGCGAAGAGCCCGAGGTCCGCCCGGACGAGCACTCCGTCTTCGTCGTGCTCGCGCCGTCCGATGCGCGTGTCTCCGGCCGCGCCGAGTCGAAAAGGGGAAGGTCGCATGGCAGTCGGGGGCGTGATGCCCCGCGGAGGGTAGCCGGCCGTCCGCTCCCGCCGAGGGGAATTCGGCTCGGAGCCTAGCCGCATGAAGCGAAGCGCCGCCCCTTACGTCTCGTCCTCGTAACGATGCCTGCACCCATGGACCGGCAATGCTAGGGACCGTCATGCCGACGCAGCGGATGGCTCTGGCGCTCGCGTTCGTCGCGGCGGCGATCGCGGCCGCGCCGGCGCTCGCGCAGCTCGACACGCCGCTGAGCTCCCGCGACCGCAGGCAGCTCGCCCGGGGCGAGACCGTCATGCGCCAGGTCCAGGAGCGCCGCGGGCCCTTCCGGCTCATGGGCGGCACGAGCTTCCAGGTCGTCGATCTTCCCCCGGAGGCGGTCTGGGCGGCGCTGAACGACGACGCCCGCCGCATGCGGCACATGCTCCCGCAGGTGCGCCAGGCCCGGCAGCTCGAGCAGCAGGGCGCCGTCCGGGTCATCCGCTTCGACCACCGGGTCGGCGTGGTGGAGGCCGGCTATACGCTGCGCTTCGAGTACTACCCCTCGCAGCAGACCGTCGTGTTCCGCCTCGACGACCGCTACGAGCACGACCTGCGCGCGGCCTGGGGCTTCATGCGCCTCCTGCCCTGGGACGGGGGGACCAAGACGCACATCTCCTTCTGCGCGAGGGTCGACAACGGCGACGG
>JBCDGX010000851.1:0-2171 GCA_038750805.1 Myxococcota bacterium | reverse complement strand
GTCACCGACCAGGACGAGTACGCGACGGACGCGGTGGTCATCGCCATCGGCGTCGTGCCGAACACGGACTTCCTCCGGGTGAGCGAAGGGACGGCCGGCCTCGCGCTCGATCGCTTCGGCGGCGTCCTGGTCGACGAGCGCCTCGAGACCGGCGTCCCGGGGATCTTCGCGGCCGGCGATTGCGCGTCGGTGCGCTGGTTCAACGGCGTGAAGCGCCCCGAGCAGCTCTGGTACACGGCGCGCGACCAGGGGCGCGTCGCGGCGCGCGGGTTGCTGGGCGATACCGCGCAGAGCTACCGGCGCGGTCATTGGTACAACTCGGCGAAGCTGATGGACGTCGAGTACACGACGGCCGGGCTCGTGAACTTCAATGTCGAGGGCGAGCAGAACTGGTTCTTCGAGGAGAAGGGCGCAGTGCGCAGCACCAATCGCATCGTCCTCAGCCAGGACCGGGTGGTCGGCTTCAACTTCCTCGGTCGGCGCTGGAACCACGAGGTCCTGATCCGCTGGATCGACCAGCACCGAAGCCTCGAATACGTGCTCGACCACCTGCAGGAAGCCGGCTTCGACACGGAGTTCGTGCCGCCCCTTCGGATCCCTCCGGAGGCGCGGACCTCGGGACTCTCGAAGCAGGCCGCGCCGAGCGGCATCCCCGACCCCGTGGCTCCGCCTGCGGTTTGATCCGCGTCCTCATCACCACCCGACCATCGAGAAAGACATGGATCTTCAGGGACAGAACGGGCTCGACAACACGTTTCGCGAGAGCTGGCGAAACCGCGGCGTCACGGCCTGGGCGGTCGCGGCAACGCTGGTCTCCTTCTACACGCTCCTCTACTTCGGCGGCCCGCTCGGCCTCGACGGCATCCCGGCGCTGAACTTCGATAACTGGGCGAGGGCCATCGGCCTCCCGAGTCGCTGGCACCTGTATGGGCTTCTCTACACCGTCGGGGTGGTCGGTGGAGGCGTGTACTACCTCCGAAAGCACGGCAACAGCCGGTACAACAAGTTCCGCATCGCCGTGAACATCGTCGTGCAGGTGTTGCTCGCCTTCACGCTCCCGCTCGCGATGGCGCTCTTCGGGCAGAGCTCCTACTACTTCAGCTACCTCTGGCCGCTCGCCTGGTACGACTTCCACCCTGGCCACCTCGCAAACCTCCCGACGGCGGTGGCCGTGTGGACGCTCGGCGGCGCGCTCGTGCTGGCGCCGATCATGGCGTACTTCTACGGGAAGCGTTGGTACTGCTCCTGGGTCTGCGGCTGCGGGGGTCTCGCCAACACCTTCGGCGATCCCTGGCGCCACCTGACGGCCAGCTCGACGAAGAGCTGGAGGTTCGAGACGCGCGCGGTTCATACGGTGATGTTCCTCGCCATCGCGTCGACCTTCGCGCTCTTCCTCGACTACTTCGCCGGCGATCGGCTGCCCACGATCCACCGGGTCGTCGACGGTGGCGAGTGGTGGTCCGTGAAGTCGCTCTACGGCTACGTCGTCGGCTCGATCCTCGCAGGCGTGATCGGCACGGGCCTCTATCCGCTCCTCGGCCCCCGGGTCTGGTGCCGGAACTTCTGCCCCATGGCGGCGCTCCTCGGCCTCCAGCAGAAGCTCGGCCGCTTCCAGATCACGGTGAAGCCCGACATGTGCATCAGCTGCGGCAACTGCACGACCTACTGCGAGATGGGCATCGACGTGCGGAGCTACGCGCAGAGCAACGAGAGCTTCACGCGCTCCGCCTGCGTCGGCTGCGGCATGTGCGCCCACGTCTGCCCGCGCGGGGTGCTGAAACTCGAGAACCTGACGAAGAAGCGCGACCAGGCGGACAAGGCGCGCCAGGGCCTGCCGGTCGTGAACCTCTGAGAGACGGAGTCGGAGACCGGGTCGGGCGAGGGTATCGGCGCGCCTCCGCGCTCGGCCGGGCGCCGTTTCCGTTCCCGTCTCCGTCTCCGTCTCCGTCTCCGAGTCCGAGTCCGAGTCCGAGTCCGAGTCCGGGACCCGCGCAGGGCCCCGAACCGAGCGGACGTGGACTCAGCGCGGCCGACGCACGAGCTTGTGCATCACGGCGCTGACGTGGTCGCAGCGGTCGCGCTGCGCGGCGATGTCCCCGGCGTCGAGGTAGCCGGCCGCGACGGCGATGCGCAGCGAGGCCTCGGTCTCCTTGGCGGAGGCGGCGGCGCCC
>JBCDGX010000850.1:0-2177 GCA_038750805.1 Myxococcota bacterium | reverse complement strand
TTCGGGGCGAGCCGTGACGCCCGAGCGCTACGGCCAGGTGAAGGCGCTCCTGGTCGCGGCGCTCGACCGCCCTGCCGCCGAGCGCGAGCGCTTCGTCCGAGAGGCCGCGGGCGACGACGACGCGCTCCGGCGGGAAGTGGCGAGCCTTCTCGCGGAGGATGAGGCGCCCGTGTCCGTGGTCGACGCCGGCCTGGTGCCCCGGGAGGCGCTGGCCGAAGCCCTGCGACGCGGGGCCGCGGGGGCAGGCGACGAGCTCTCTCCACCCTCCCTGCTCAGGCCCGGAGCCGACGTCGAGGGCGGCCCCGCCGTGGGCCTCGCCGTGAAGCACTTCGAGCTCGTCCGCGAGCTCGGCCAGGGCGGCATGGGCCAGGTCTTCCTCGCCCGCGACACGAAGCTCGGCCGGCCCGTCGCGCTCAAGTTCCTCCGGCTCCGCGGCGCCGATCACGTCCGCCGCTTCCTCTCCGAGGCGCGCGCGACGGCACGCTGCCAGCACGAGAACATCGTCGTGATCTACGAGGCCAGCGAGGCCTTCGGCCGCCCCTACCTGGCGCTCGAGTACCTGGACGGCGCGCCTCTCGGCGACCGGCTCGCGGCCGGGCCGGTTCCCGCGGACGAGGCGGTGGCCATCGTGCTGCCGGTGCTGCGCGCGCTGGCTCGCGCGCATGCCCTCGGCATCGTTCACCGCGACCTCAAACCCGACAACCTCTTCCTCACCCGCGAGGGTGTGGTGAAGGTGCTCGACTTCGGCATCGCCAAGCTCTTCGAGACGGCGGAGCCGGAGCCCGCGGAGGAGTCACCGCCGGGCGCGCCGGGACGTTCGCTGACCCGGCACGGCCAGCTCGTCGGCACCGTGCCCTACATGTCCCCGGAGCAATGGGGCGCGGGGGAGGTGGACCACCGCACGGACCTCTGGGCGATCGGCATCCTCTTCTGGCACATGCTCGTGCAGCAGCATCCCGTGAGCCGGCCGCATCGCGCGCGCCTGAGGGAGGTGCTCACGCGCCTCGACGAGCCTCTCCCCTCCCTCGCGCGCGTCGCCCCGGAGCTCGACCCCCGCCTCGTCGCGCTGGTGGACGGCTGCCTCGCGAAGCGAAAGGAGGAGCGCATCGCGTCGGCAGCGGAGCTCCTTGCGGGGCTCGAGGCCCTGGCCCCCGACGCACGCCCCGCACCCACCCCCGCCGCGCCGACGACGGTCGCTCCGGGCCCCACCTCGGGCGTCGTGGCGGACCGGCCCTGGATTCTCCGCGTCACGCCCGCCCAGGCCTGGGGCGCCATGTTCGTCGTCGGCTGGCTGCTGCTCGGGGCCGCGCTCGGGCTCGGCGTCGGGACCAGCTACGTCGCGTCGCTGAACTGGGGACCGAATTACATCGTCCTGCTCCCCCTCCTGGTCGCCGCGGCCGTCCGCACGGTGCAGAGCGCCGACCATGCGCTCGGGGGCCTCGGCGCCGAAGGAATGCTGCTCGACGCGACGGGTCATTTCACGTCGCGCAACGCCGCCTGGGCCCAGTGGCGCCGTCGCCTCGACGGCCCGTTCTTCCTCGGCGTCCCGGTGGCCGGGGGCATCGGCGTGAGCGTGGCCGAATGGTGGCAGCGCGTCACGACTCGCCCGGTCGTCGGCGAATGGTGGACCGATGCCCCGGGCCTCGGCTTCGCCGGCAGCCTCGCCCAGGGGCTCGTCTTCGTCGTGATGATCCTCTTCGGCCTCGCCATGCCGAGCTTCGTCGGGGCGCTGCGGGACCTTTCGGGCGAGGGAGGCGACGTTCGCCTCACCTACCGGGAGCACGCGGAGGACGGCCAGGGCGGCTTCTCGCGCTTTCGGGAGCCCCTCGTGGGCATGCTCGTCGTGGCGGTGCTGCTCTACGCCGCGCTCTGGATCTCCGCCGTCGAGAGCATGGCCCTCGAGCTGGGCGGAAGCGGCGGCCCCGTCCCCCTCGCCGAGCTCTTCGCGGACGGAGGGCTCTTCGCCCTCGGCCCCGCGCACTACTCGACGCGCATGACCGCGCTCGCCCTCGTCTGCTCCCTCGCGCTCCTAAGCCTGGGCGCCCTCATGCTCCACCGCGTCTACTGGGCGGCGCTGCGCGAACACGGCCCGGTCGGGACGGACACGCCCTCGCCCTGGCTCCTCCCCCGGCACGGCCAGCACGAAGAGCCCGAGCATCGCGTCGAGGCGAAGCCAG
>JBCDGX010000849.1:0-2200 GCA_038750805.1 Myxococcota bacterium | reverse complement strand
GGCCGCCGATGAGCGCGCCGGGCGAGGCCACGCCTGCGGCGTCCGTGGTCACGCGCTCCCCCTCGAGGCGCACGTCACCGAGGACGACGCGGAAGCGGAGCGGGAAGCCCTCCGCGGGCGCGCCGCCGGCGAGGACCCGCACCGCAGGAGGCGCCATCGGCCTCCCCACGAGCCCGATGGCGAGGGGTCCTGCGACCTCGAGGCGGAGGTCGCCGGACACGGCCGCGTCGAGCACCACGGGCGAGAGCGGCGGGGCCTCGTCCCCGCAGGACGAGAGCAGCCCCGCGAAGAGAAGCGAAGCCGTGAGGGCGCGCGTCATGGCCCCGAGAACGGCCCGCGCGGCGCGCGCCTAAAGGGGTGGCCGGCTCAGCTGGACGCCGGCGAGGCCGCCTCGCCGAGGCCATACCCGAAGGGCTCTTCGCCGTACGCTTCGACGCCGCACTCGCTCACGTCGAGGCCCTCGAGCTCGTCTTCCTCGCTGACGCGCACGCCCCCGGGCACCGCGGCCTTCATGCCGAACCAGAGGATGGCGCCGGCGACGAAGGCGAAGCCGAAGCCGCTGAACGCGCCGATGGCCTGGGTCACGAGCTGCCCCGCGCCATGGCCCGTCAGGAGGCCGACGCCGTCGCCGAAGAGCCCCACGGCGAGGGTGCCGAAGATGCCGCAGATGCCGTGCACGGTGATCGCGCCGACGGGATCGTCGATGGTGCGCTTTTCGAGGAAGAAGACGCCTTCGACGCAGAGCATCCCCGCGAGGACGCCGACCAGCAGGGACCAGCCCGGGGCGATCACGTCGCAGCCGGCGGTGATGCCCACGAGGCCGGCCAGCGCGCCGTTCAGGCCCATGGAGAGGTCGAGCATGCCCGTCCGGAAGCGCGTCCACACGAGCGCCGCGAGGAAGCCCGCGGACGCGGAGAGGTTCGTGACGAGCACGATGCGCGCGATGGCGCCGGGATCCTCGGCGCTGACCGTCGAGCCGCCGTTGAAGCCGAACCAGCCCAGCCAGAGGATCAGCACGCCGAGCGCCGCGAGGGGGAAGTTGTGCGCGGGCATGGGGCGGGCGCTGCCGTCCTTGCCGTACTTGCCGAGGCGCGGGCCGACGGCGATGGCCCCGGCGAGGGCCATGCCGCCGCCGACGCCGTGCACGACCGTCGAGCCGGCGAAGTCGAGGAAGCCCATCTCGCTGAGCCAGCCGCCGCCCCAGACCCAGTGGCCGACGACGGGGTAGATCGCGAGCGTCGCGAGCGCCGTGAAGGCGAAGAAGGTCGACATGCGCGCGCGCTCCGCCACGGCGCCGCTCACGATGGTGCAGGCCGTCGCCGCGAAGACGAGCTGGAAGAAGAGGAAGACGAAGATGGGCAGCGTGCCGACGTCGGCCTCCTCGCCCGAGGGGAAGAAGCCCGAGGTCCCGACGAAGGCGTTGCCTTCCCCGAACATCACGCCGTAGCCGGCGACGTAGAAGACGATGGACGCGATGGCGACCACGCTGACGTTCTTCAGGAGCACCGTGACCGCGTTCTTCCGGCGGCAGAAGCCGCTCTCGACGAGGGCGAAGCCCGCGTGCATGAAGAAGACGAGGAACGCCGCGAGGAGGACCCACGCGCTGTCGAGCATGCTCTGGTTCATCGGAACTCCGGGGCTCGCAGGCCCCGTCGGGGCCGCGCGAGATTCGGTGGCAGAGCCTGGGAGCAGCGCGTTTCGGGGAGATTTCTCCCGCACGATCGCTCGGTAAAAACGCCTATGGACACCACGGCCTTCGCCCCGAGCCCGCCCGCGGACCTCGTCCTTCCCGCCCCGGGCTCGACGACGGCGCGGGCGATCTTCTCGATGGGGCGGCGCCAGCGCTTCGAGCGCCTCAAGGGCCGGGCGGCGTCGCATGGGCCCCTCGCCGCGCTCCTCGATCGCTTCCTGCCCGGTCGGCCGCACGCGGTGGCCGCGCGCCTCGACGACCCCGCCGTGAACGCTCGGCTGGCGCGCAGCCTGCGCGCGCCGGACGACGTGGGGCTCCTCGACGCGCTCCACGCGCAGCTCGCCTACGGGCTCGCCATGGCCGGCGCGCTCCCGGCGCCGGTGCCGATCCGAGGCTCCGCGCCCCTCGAGGCGCCGACGCTCGGCTGGCGCCGGGAGAACCCGGGGACGCGGCTGACGGGCGGACCGGGCCCCGAGGACCTGCGCGCGCACGCGCTCGCGTTCCCCGACG
>JBCDGX010000848.1:0-2207 GCA_038750805.1 Myxococcota bacterium | reverse complement strand
TCGACGCGCACGGCGCCGACCCCCTCGCGCGCCGCGCTCATAGGCTCGCGCGGTAGAGGCTGAGGAGGTCGTCGACGGTACACGGCCGCGGGTTCAGCCGGTGGGCGACATCCTCGTGGGCGAGCACCGCGAGGTCCTCGAGCTCGTCTTCCTCGACTCCCTCGGCCGCGAGACCGTCCGGGAGGCCGATGCGCTTGCGGAGCGCGCGCACCGCGCCGGCCCCTTCGAAAGCGAGGGTCTCGACGTCGTCCCCCCGCGCACCGAGCAGCTTTGCGATGCGCGCGATCTTCGCGGGCACGGCCTTCCGGTTGAAGTCGAGCACCGCCGGGAGACAGAGCGCGTTGGCGAGTCCGTGATGGAGGTTGAGCTCAGCGCTGAGCGGATGTGCGAGCGCGTGGCAGGCGCCGAGGCCCTTCTGGAACGCGACGGCGCCCATCATGGAGGCCTTGAGCATCGCGCCCCGGGCCTCGAGGTCCTTCCCGTCGCCGTAGGCGGCCTCGAGGTGCTCGCCGATCAGCCGGATGCCCTCGATGGCGAGCGCGTCGGCCATGGGGTGATCGCCGACGGCGCAATAGGCCTCGATGCAATGCGTGAGCGCGTCGATGCCGGTCGCCGCGGTCGTCCGTTTCGGCATCGTGACCGTCAGCTCCGGGTCGAGCATGGCCACGTTCGGGAGGAGCTTCGGCGCGAAGATGACGGTCTTCCGGTTCGTCGCCTGGAGCGTCACGACGCCGCTCCGGCCGACCTCGCTCCCGGTCCCCGCCGTCGTCGGGATGGCCACCATGGGCGGCACGTCGTGGACGATCTTGGCGTCGCCGCCGAGCGCGTCGTCGTACTGGGCGAGGGGGAGCGGGTGCGTGGCCGCGACGCGCACCACCTTGGCGACGTCGAGGGGGCTCCCGCCGCCGAGGGCGACGACGATCGACGCGCCGGCCTGCCGGTAGGCATCCGTCGCGCTCAGCACCTCGCTCTCGAGCGGGTTCGAGCTGATCTGGTCGAAGACCGTCACCTCGAAGCCTGCGCCTTCGAGGCTCGCCACCACGGGATCGGCGAGGCCCGCCCCGCGCACGCCCTCGTCGGTCACGAGGAGCACCGCGCCGGGCGCCTCGACGAGCGCCTTCGCTTCTTCGCCCACGGTGCCCGCCGCGCCCGCGCCGAAGACGCAGCGCGTCGGGAAGCTCCACACGACCGGCTTCTTCTGCACGTCGCTCATGCTGACTCCCGCACGGATTACTCCCGCCCCGCGCGTCGCGCCATCAGGGCCTGTGCCGCGGCTTCGCCGGCGACCTCGCCGGCGACGACCTGGGCGATGGTACGCGCGATGGGCGCCTCGACGTCGGCGCGCACCGCATGGGCCGCGAGACGTCGGGCGATGCGCACGCCCTCGATGTGCGCGCCCGCCTCGCGCGCCGCCTCGTCGAGGTTCCGCCCGGCGGCGAGCGCGCGGCCGAGGCGAACCTCGGGGCGTTCGTCGCCGGCGACCACGGCGAGGAGATCGCCGACGCCCGCGAGGCCGTTCAGCGTGTCCCCCTGGCCGCCCAGCGTCGGCATGAAGCGCCGGGCTTCGGCGAGGCAGCGCGTGAGGAAGACGCTCAGGGTGGCCGGCCGCACGCCGAGCTCGAGCCCGTAGCCGGCGGCCAGGGCGAAGAGCCCCACGAGCGCGCTCGCGATCTCGACGCCCACGATGTCCGAGGACTCGTAGAGGCGGAGGTTCTGCGAGGTGATGCCGTCGCGGACGAGGTTCGCCACCTCCGGGAAGCGCGTGCCCACGATGGCGCCGCTCGGGTCGCCGCGCTCGAGGGCATCGGCGACGAGTGGCCCCGCGAGCGCGCCCACCTGCCGGCAGGGCGTCGTCCGCCGGAGCAGCTGCGAGACGGTCCCGAGCTCGTCGCCGACCAGCCCACGGCTCACGTGCACGAGCGCGTGCGAGCCGTCGAGAAAGGCGCCGAGGTCCCGGCTCAGCCCCTCGAGGTAGGTCGAGGGCACGGCGAGGAAGAGCACGTGGCAGGTCCGGAGCGGCTCGCAGGCCAGGACGCCCTCCACGCCCGCGGGGAGATCCGCGCGCTCGCTCCGGCTCCAGAGGAGCACGTCGTTCTCCGCCCGGGCGGCGGCCGCCGCGAGGCCCCGTCCGAAGCTCCCGCCGCCCAGCACGCCGACGCGGAGACGCTCGCTCACCGCACCCCCCGAATCTCGAGGCTCGCGATCTC
>JBCDGX010000847.1:0-2225 GCA_038750805.1 Myxococcota bacterium | reverse complement strand
GTCGCCTCGGCCTCGCCGTCGACCAGCAGCCGCCCGCGCGCGTTCGAGGTCACGCGCACGCGCACCGTCGCCGGCGCCTCGCTCCGCTCCTCGACGGCCGGGGGCGTCTCCGGCGGAGGCGGGGGCTCCTCGTCCTCGGCGCCGACGACGAGCACGAGCGCCACGACCGCCACCGCGACGAGGATCGCGAGGATCCACCAGGGGAAGCTCTGCGTGGGCACCGTCGGGTCGCCGGCGCGCTCCTGGACCACGGCCTGCGGCTTCACGTCCGCGCCGGGCTTCTTGCCGCCGGGCTTCGGCGCCGTCGGCTCGCGGCGGGGCAGCTCCTCCTGGATGTCCGGCCGCGCCGGCGGGAGCGGGTATTGCGCGTAGCCCACCTCCGGCGCGCCGTCGTGCGCGCGCAGGAAGGGGCCGTCCACGTCCGCCACGACGCAGCTGATGTTGTCGTGCCCGCCCCCCTCGTTCGCGAGGTGCACGAGGCGATGCGCGATGGCCTCGAGGTCGTCCCCTTGGGCCAGCGCGTCGCGGATCGTCTCGCCGTGCACCATGCCCGAGAGACCGTCCGAGCAGAGCAGGATGCGGTCCCCGCGTCGCAGCTCGAGGAAGGTGAGGTCGACGCTCACCTCCTCCGTCGTGCCGAGCGCCTGGAGGATGATGTTCGAGTGCTCGAAGGCCTCGGCCTCCTCCTCCGTGAGCTGACCGGCCTCGATGAGCTGGTTCACGAGGGACTGGTCCTTGGTGACCTGCCCGAGCTCGCCGTTTCGGAGCACGTAGCAGCGGCTGTCGCCGACCTGCCCCACGAAGAGCGTCTCGTCGACGAGCCCCGCGACCGTCGCCGTCGTGCCCATGCCGCGCCGGGAGCGGTCCATCTTCGCGGCCCCGAAGATGCGGCTGCCCGCGTCCTCGATGGCGTAGACGAGGCGATGGGCGAAGGCGTCGCGGTCCGTGACCTTGGTCGGCGCCGCCATGACTTCGAGGACCGTGTCCACGGCCATCTGGCTGGCCACCTCACCGGCGGCCGCGCCACCCATTCCGTCGCAGACGGCCAGGATGAGCGAACGACCGAGCGCGCTCTCGCGAACCTCCTCGGCCTTCTCCGAGCCGTCCCCCGGGGTGCCGCCCGCGCGGTAAAGGCCACCGTCGCGCGCGACGTCGAAGGCGATGAAGTTGTCCTCGTTGTGCTCGCGCACGAGGCCCACGTCGGTGATGCCGTAGTAGCGGAAGAAGAGCTCGCCGGAGCGCCTGCCGTCGGCGGCGGGCACGTCGGAGTCCGTGTCCGTGACGCCGAGGCCGGGAGCGTCGACCTCGGTCGACTCCGCGTCGAGCTTGGCCGAGGGCACCTCGGGGGTCGTGGCGGTGACCTCCTTCGACCGGCGACGCATGCCGTGGCCGACGGTGTCGTCGTCCTTCCTGCCCTGGTCGCTCATCGCTGGCCTTCGCCCTCGGCGACGTCGAAGCGGAAGAGGTGGCGTCCGACGCGAATGCAGTCGCCGGCTTGAATCTCGACCTCGGTGCGGAGGCCGATGGACGTCCCGTTGGACGAGCCGAGGTCCTTCAGCACGACCTGCTGCGTTCCCCGCTCCAGCGTGATCGAGGCGTGGCGCCGGGACAGGAAGGGGTCGTCCGTGAACACGACGTCGCCGGTTTCGCGGCCCAGCACCGTCTCGTCACGATACAGATAATGCACGTCGCGGCCTACCCCTTCGGTCGTGTACTGAACGAGGCGAGCGTAGCGCGGCACCTCCGGGGTCCCGAAGGCGAGCACGCCCTGGACGCTGGCGGGGCCCAGCGGGCGCTCGGCATCCTCGACGCGCTCGAAGCGCAGGAGCTGCTGCCCGATGAGCACGCGGTCGCCGTCCTCGAGGGTCACGGCGTCGCGGAGGCGCTGGAAGGTGCCGTTCACGCTCCCGAGGTCCCGAAGATGGAAGCGGCCGTTCTCGGTGCGGATGCGCGCGTGGCGCGGCGAGAGGTAGGGATCGTCGGGGAGCACGACGTCGCCTTCGCTCCGGCCGATGTCCGTGTGCGGCGCCATCACGGGGAAGACCTCCCCGTCGGAACCGTCCTTGCGGATCGAGACCAGCCGGGCGACGAGCGCCGGCGTGGCCACGGTCGCCCCTCCGGCGCCGCAGGCGTTCAGCGTGGCGTTGGCCGGCGGGGGCGCGCCCGCGGCGGACGGGGCGTCGGTGTAGCGCGCGCCGCAGAACTTGCAGAACTCGGCGTCGGCG
>JBCDGX010000846.1:0-2245 GCA_038750805.1 Myxococcota bacterium | reverse complement strand
GTTAGGAGTAACCTTTAGCTTTCCTTTTGGGGAGTATTATTATGGCAATAATCTGGGACCAAAGGTTGATGGAGTACCTTACCTAATTGGATTTAACTGGTCTATATTAGTCCGAGCGTCGCGCGACCGAGGCGGGTGAGCGCGAGGGCGGCCTCCGGCGAGAGCCCCCCGGCCGGCAGCCGGCGCGCCGCCGCGAGCACCACGTCCGCGAGGTCCACGCAGCCGAGGGTCCGCGGCCCCTCCCCCGCCTCGCTCAGCGTCACCTCGGCCGGCTCCCGGAGCAGCAGCGCCCGAAGGCGCTCCCGATGCTGCGCCCGGAGCGCGCCTTCGACGAGCACGGCCGGGATCCTCGCGCGGCGCAGCGCGGCCCCGGCCTCGCCCGGGCTCTTCCGCGCACGACGGACGGCCGGCGCGAGCGCGCGCGGCGAGCGGGCGGCGACCAGCGCCCCGAGCGTCGGCCCCTCCCCTTCCACGTAGCGCAGGCGGCCCTTCGCGAGGTGCACGGCTCCCACGTGCGGTCCGGCCACCCGCACGACGCCGCTGGTGCGGGCGCGGGCCGCGCGGAGGAGCGCCCGTCCCAGCGTCCCGAGCCCGCTCGGGGCGCGGCGCGGGGCGAAGAACGGCGAAGGCTCCATGCCTTCTGGTACCCGCCGCGTGCGCGCTGGCTCAAGAAAGCCGCGCGCCTACTGGAACGCCGCGTAGCGCGGGTCGCCGGGCCGCAGCTCGAGCGCGTCCCGGATCTCGCCGTAGCGGCTCGAGAGCGACGTGGTCGCGATGCCGTAGCGCCGCGCGATGGACGCCTGCGTCGCCCCGCGGCGACGAAGCACCACGGCCATCGCGTACTCGATGGCCGCCGCGTAGACCTCCGGCTTCTTCATGCGAAGCCGCCGCCCGCGTCCAAAATCGTCCCAGAGCGCGCGCGCCCGCTCGACCTGCCGAAGCGAGAACCCGGCGCCGCGCATCTCGCGCTCGAAGACCTTCCGCACGGCCGAGCCCGCGTCGTCCCGGCCCGGCCGGCCCGTCGCGCCCTCGGGCGGCTCGGAGGAGACGTCGCCCTCCGGCGGCGCGCCCTGCTCGATCCAGGCGATGAGGCGCGCGTGGTCCCGGTTGTCCGGCGCGAGCACCAGGGCCTCCCGGGCCACGCGCAGAGGCTCGGAGAGATCGGCCCCTGGCGTCTCCGTGACGAGGCGCGCCAGCCCATGCGCGTAGGACGCGGCGATCTCGTCGTGCGTCGGCTCGAGCTCGTGCGCGATCCGAAGGTGCTCGACGGCCTCCTTCGGCCGGTCGAGGGCCACGTCGAGGAGGTGCCCGAGGTTGTGGTGGTACCAGGGCGTGTCCGGCGCGATCACCAGCGCGCGGCGGTACGCCTCCACGGCCGAGCGATAGTTCCCGAGCAGCGCTTGGCAGAGCCCCATGAGCGCGTGCGGGACGTCGTCGTGGGGCCGCGCGCGCGCCACCTCGCGCAGGTGGAGCGCGGCGCGCCAGGGATGACGCTCGAGGCGAAGCTCGGCGAGGTGCCGGTGGGCGAAGAGCGCATGCTCGGACCCCTTGGGCGCGCTCTCCACGAGCTGGTCGAGGAGCGTCTCGGCCTCCACGTGGCGGCCGTCCGCCTCGAGGGCGGTCTCCGCACGCCGGCGGAGCCGTTCGATGGCCGTGGGAGAGGCGCTCACCGGGTCTGGGTGTACTCGTAGGCCCCTTGGGTCGCAAGATGGGCCGAGCTGAGCTCGCGCGCCCTCTCACCCGGGGCCCGGCGCCGGCCTCTCGGCGCGCGCGCAGGACGCCGACGAGGAGGCGCTCAGCCCTTGCGCGCGACGCCGACGAGGAAGCCCGCGAGCCAGCGGAGCGGCGACTCCCGCGCCGCGTGCTCGCCCCGGCGGAGCCAGCCCGCCACGCCCGGTACGCGGTGCGCGACGGCGGCCGGCGTGAGCACGCGAACCCCATGCGTCGCCTCGAGGCGAAGCCCCGGCGGCAGCACGCGCGGCATCACCCAGGGCGGGTCCCAGCGCGTGTAGACGTCGGCCTCGGTGACGGTCTCGCCGCGCCCGCCGCGGCCGTTGGTGCCCGGGCCCGCGCGGCGCTTGGCGTGGTTGCGGAGGCTGAGCGGGTTGTAGAGCTCGAAGACCACCGCGCCCCCCGGGCGCGTGACCCGAGCCATCTCCGCGAGCGCCGCGCCGAGCTCGGGCACGTGCGCGAGCACTTTCATGGCGAAGACGAGGTCGAACTGCGCGTCCGCAAAGGGAAGCTC
>JBCDGX010000845.1:0-2245 GCA_038750805.1 Myxococcota bacterium | reverse complement strand
GTTTCCGAAGGCCGAGCTCCTCCTCGCGCACGCCATGGAGGATCCCTTCGCGCCGGACGATGCGCCGCTCGACTGGGGCGAGCTTCGCGGGCGCTGGCGCGAGGAGCTTTCGCATCGCCTCGCGCGGGTGGCCGGGGACCTGGCGTCGCGGGCGCGCCTGCTGGTCGCCGCGGGCGACCCCGGTCGACTCCTGCCGCAGCTGGCCACGGAGCATCGCGCGGACCTGCTCATCGTCGGCACCCATCGTGGCGGCGCCTTCAGCCGGCTGCTCCTCGGGAGCACGGCGGAGCGGGTGCTCCGCGACGCCGCGGTGCCGGTGCTCGTCGTGCCCCCGAGCGCCTCGGTCGCGGCGGAGGCGGCCGCTTGACCAACGGACCGCTCGCGGGCGAGACGGGTGGGCCGCGTGGTGGTCCGCTCCCGATGCCCGTGCGGCGCCGCCTCGAGGAGTCCGGCGTGCCCCTCACGCCGACGGACTGGCGCCGGCTGCCGCGCATCGCCCGGCGCCGCCTCGAGAGCTTCCCCGTCGAGGACGCGATTCAGCGCCACGCGTACGCGGACCTGGTCCGCTGGCTTCAGCGCACCTTCCTCGGGCTCGCCGTCCACGCCGGCGCGCCGCCCGAGGCTCCCGCGTTCCCTTGGCGGGCCGCGGCCGCCCCCGCCGAGCTCGAGCGCATGCTCGAGGCCGGTGAGTGGGCGCGCCTCGAGGTCGATCAACGCTACGCGCTGGTCCGGAGCGAGAGCGAGGCCCGCCGACGCAACGTTCTCGCGGGCGCGCGGGGTCTGTCGGCACTTCCGAGCAACTGAGCGCGGAGAACCCCGAGATTTTCGAAGAATGAAGCGGCTTTGGGGTCCTTGATCGAGGATTCCAAAGCGGCAACGCTTCATGAGTGGCGGGTTATGCGATGTTTCGCGAGCTCCGCGCCGACGCGGGCTTCGACGATGAGGCCGCGCGCCTCGTCCAAGAGGCGCGCCCGCTGGTCGAGGCTCGCTTCGCGGCTGTCGTCGACGAGTTCTACGCGCGCCTCGGCCAGAACCCGGAGATGCGCGCGCTCTTCGCGGACGACGCGCAGCTGAAGCGCCAGAAGGGCTCGCTCGAGACCTGGCTCGGGACGCTCTTCACGGGCCCCTACGACGAGGCCTACTTCCAGCTCCGGAGCCGCATCGGGCGCGCCCACGTGCGCATCAAGATGCCGCAGCACCACATGTTCTCGATGATGAACGTGCTGCGGACGGGGCTGCAGGAGGTCATCCGCGACGAGGCGCCGCGCGCCGGCTGGTCCGACGCGAGGCGGGAGGCGACCCGCATCGCCCTCGACATGCTCATCGACATCGAGCTCGCCGTGATGCTCGAGACCTACCGCGAGGACTTCAGCGAGCGCCTGCGCTCGACGGAGCGCCTCGCCGCCCTCGGTCAGCTCGCGGCGACCATCGGCCACGAGCTCCGGAACCCGCTCGCGGTCATCGACACGTCGCTGCACCTCCTCCAGCGCCGCGTGAAGGACGATCCCAAGGCCGACCGGCACGCGAAGAAGATCGGTGCCCAGGTCGTGGTCTGCGGCGAGATCATCACGGATCTGTTGATGCTCGCCCGGGACCGTCCCCCCGAGCGCCATCCCTCGCCCGTGGGGCCCATCGTCGGCAGCGCCCTCGAGGGCATCCCGCACGCGGGCGTGAAGCTGCGCGCGCGCCTGCAGGACGACCTCCCGGCCGCGCACGTCGACGCCGGGCAGATCCGCCAGGTCGTCGCGAACCTCGTGAGCAACGCCGTGAGCGCCGTGCAGGGTCATGGCGAGGGTGAGGGTGAGGTGCTGCTCACCGCCAACCGCGAGCGGGACGTGCTCGCCCTCGAGGTGCTCGACGACGGGCCGGGCATCTCGCCGGAGGTGCGCGCAAGGCTCTTCGAGCCGCTCTTCACCACCCGCGCGAAGGGCGTCGGGCTGGGTCTCGCGCTCGTGCGCCGCGTCGTGGAGAAGCACGGCGGCCACGTGGACGTTCGCAACCGCCCGGAAGGCGGTAGCTGTTTTCGAGTCACGCTGCCGGGGTCCTTCCCGGAAGGGGGCGCCTGATGCGGATTCTCGTCGTCGATGACAATCGCGAGCTGGCGGAGAACCTCGGGGAGATCCTCGAGGAGGCGGGGCACGTGCCGGTGGTCGTCGACCACCCCGCGGGGGCGCTCGCCGCTACCGAGGCTCAGCGCTTCGACCTGATCCTCCTCGACGTGCGGCTGCCCGGCATGGACGGCGTC
>JBCDGX010000844.1:0-2266 GCA_038750805.1 Myxococcota bacterium | reverse complement strand
GTCGAGGGCCGCGAGCTCCGGAGCGCCCAGCACGCGCGCGCCGCTCGGGCTCACATCTCGGTGCAGTTGATGCCGCGGAAGCTTGCCGCCCGGCCGGCGCCGCCACCCTCCGAGAAGGAGAGGTTCCGGCGCGTCGTGGTCGGGTTGTTCGGGTTGCCGACGCTCTCGCAGAGCACGTTGAAGCGGATCTCGTCGCCGAAGCCCGCCTCGGTGCCCGTGTACGGGATGGCGACGTTGTTGCCGATCTCGCCCGCCGGCACCTCTTCGATGACGAGCTGGCAGGGCTGCGTCGCCGAGGGCGCGGCCGGACCGCAGCTCCCCCGCGTCGCGTCCGAGCTCCCCGTGCCGTAGGCCGTGCCCTTGTCCGTGAAGGAGATGCGGCAATCGCCCGGGACGACGGTGAAGGTCTCGCTGTCGTAGCGAGCCCGGTCGACCTCGAAGCGCACGGCGTCCCCGTCCGCGTCTTCGGTGACGATGAGGAAATCGAGCACGGACTCGGTCCCCTCCCGGCGCACCTGACAGAAGCCAGCGACGCCGTCGCCCGCGATGGCGAGCTGGTTGACCTGGGCGCCGGGGAAGCAGCCCGAGAGGCCCGCCGGGCAGGTCGTCTGCCAGACGCCATCCAGGATCTGCGCGCCGCCGTCCTCCCCGCAGGACGCGAGGACGACGAGGGCGGCCGCGAGGCCGAGGCGGGAAAGGAAAGTCGGACGGTTCATGGATAAGCTCCGGGCGACGCGGCGGCCGCCACGCGAAGCTTGGCCTCCGCGGCACGGCCACGGCAAGAAGGCGCCGCGTCCCCCTGTGACCTGGGCACGAAGCGGGCGCGCGGCCCCGCGAAGGCTCACGGCATCCACCGCGCGGCGTTGCCGCGGCGCGCCCCGAGCGTGTAGGGCCTCGCCATGAGCGCCGATTCGCACGACCTCGATACGCTGGCCATTCACGCCGGGCAGGCCCCGGACCCGGTCCACGGCGCCGTGATGCCGCCCATCGTCCTCGCGAGCACCTTCGCGCAGCGGAGCCCCGGCGAGCACACGGGCTTCGAGTACGCGCGGACGGACAACCCGACGCGGCGGACGCTCGAGAAGTGCATCGCGGCCCTCGAGCACGGCGCCGATGGAGACGCGGCCGACGGGAAGGGGGCCCACGGCATCGCCTTCTCGAGCGGCTGCGCCGCGATGACGACGATCTTCCAGACGCTGTCCCCCGGCGACCGGGTCGTGAGCTGCGACGACGTCTACGGCGGCACGCACCGCATCCTCGAGCGCGTCATGAAGGGCTTCGGCATCGAGACCACCTGGGTCGACATGACCGACGAGGCGGCCACGGACGCGGCCCTCGCGCTCCCGGACGCGAAGCTCGTGTGGATCGAGACGCCCACGAACCCGCTCCTCAAGGTCATCGACGTGGCCTCGGTCGCCGAGCGCGCGAAGGCCAAGGGCCTCCAGGTCGTCGTCGACAACACCTTCGCCACCCCGGCGCAACAGCGGCCGCTGGATCTGGGCGCGGACGTCGTCGTGCACTCGACGACCAAGTACCTGAACGGTCATAGCGACGTGGTCGGTGGCTGCCTCGTCACCCGCGACGCGGCCCTCGCCGAGCGCTTCCGCTTCCTCCAGAACGCCGTCGGCGCCGTTCCCTCGCCCTTCGACTGCTTCCTCGTGCTCCGGGGCATCAAGACCCTCGGGGTGCGCGTGCGGCGGAGCGCCGAGAGCGCCGCGGGCCTCGCCGGCTGGCTCGAGGGCGAGGCCGGCGTGACGCGCGTGATCTACCCGGGCCTCGCGAGCCACCCGCAGCACGCCGTCGCCGCGTCCCAGATGAGCGGCTTCGGCGGGATGATCAGCGTCGAGCTCGTGGGCGGCCTCGAGGCGGCCCGGCGCTTCCTCGAGACCACGCGCATCTTCACGCTCGCCGAGAGCCTCGGCGGCGTGGAGTCGCTCATCGAGCACCCGGCGATCATGACCCACGGCGCGGTGCCCGAGGCCAAGCGCGAGGCCCTCGGGATCTCCGCCGGGCTCATCCGGCTGAGCGTCGGCCTCGAGGGTCCCGGGGACCTCCGCCGCGACCTCGAAGCCGCGCTGGCCGCTGCGCGCGGCTGACTCCGATACGCTCCCCCCATGCGACGCATCGGCATGGGGATGGCGCTCCTGCTCGCGGCCTGTGGCGGCGGCGGGGGCGAAGGGGGAACGCGGGACCTCGGTCCGGGCGTGGATGCGGGGGCGCCGCCGGCGCCTTCGGCGGATTGCGCGGACCTGCTGGCGGCGGTGCC
>JBCDGX010000843.1:0-2272 GCA_038750805.1 Myxococcota bacterium | reverse complement strand
GAGGCCATCGAAGCGGCGCTCCGGCCGCACACCCGGCTCGTGTCGGTGATGGCCGTGAACAACGAGGTCGGGACCGTCCAGCCGCTCACGGCCATCGGTGGCCTCGCCCGCGCGCACGGTGCGCTCTTCCATTGCGACGCGGCCCAGGCCGCCGGACGCATCGCGCTCGACGTCCAGCGCGACGGCATCGACCTCCTCTCCCTCTCGGCGCACAAGCTCTACGGGCCGAAGGGAGTAGGCGCGCTCTACGTGCGGCGGCGGACGCCGCTCGCGGCGCAGCTCACGGGCGGTGGCCAGGAAGGCGCGCTCCGGCCGGGCACGCTAAACGTGCCGGGCATCGTCGGGCTCGGCGAAGCGGCGCGCCTCGCCGCCGAAGGCATGGCCGACGAAACGGCGCGGCAGGGGGCGCTTCGCGACGACCTACTCCGGCGCCTGGAGGCCGGGCTCGGGCCCGTAGCTCTTCACGGCTGCCGCACGCATCGGGTGGCCGGGAACCTCTCGCTCACGATTCCGGGCGTGAAGGGAGGCGATCTGCTCGCGGCGCTTCCCGAGATCGCCATGTCGGCGGGGTCGGCGTGTATGTCGGCGAAGGGCGGCGCAGCGTCGCCGGTGCTCCGCGCGATAAACGTGCCCGAAGCCCAGGCGGCCGCATCCCTTCGCATCGGCCTGGGACGCTTCACGACGGAGGCGGAGGTGGTCGTGGCGGCCGAGCGCATCGTCGCGGCGGCGCTCCGCCTTCGGCGCCGAGGCCGGGCGAAGAGCTGCAGGGCCTGACCCGTTCGGGCATGCTCGTGGCCCTCACCACCATGCGCGCCCTCGCCTGCCCCGCCCTGCTCCTCGTCGCCTGCAGCTCGACGTCCGTCGCCTTCACCGACGCGGACGGCGGCGTAATGACCCTCGACGCGGGCCCGCCGCCCTCGGCCGAGACGCGCATCGCGACCGCGCTCGAGGAGCTCGTGCCCGCGCGCCGGGACCAGGCGGCGAAGGTCTATACCTGCGCCGGCCTCGACGATTTCTCGATGGCGCTGATGAACATCGAGCGGTCCACGCGGGACATCGTCGGGTGCACCGGGCTCGCCGTGGCGGAGAACGCCGCGCTGACGGAGGAGCTCGCGGAGCTGATGGAGTGCTACGCGGAGGGCATGGAGGCGGTCGTCGCGTGCATCGAGCCCGCCGAGTGTGGGAGCGACGACTACGACGCCTGCCGCAACGAGAACTACTGCCTCTACCCGGCCTGCGAGGCGACGATCTCCGCGACGCTCCTCGAGACGCTCCGCGGATGCAGCGACCCGGAGATCATTGGGCGGCCCGGCGGCGGGACGTCGCGCTCGTGTGAGTAGGCGGCTTCGGGTTCGGTCGCGTGGTCGACTACACGACGCGGGACGAAGGCCGGACCGTGGGGACGCTGGTGTGTGAGCGTGACGTGGAGGAGGAAGCGCGTACCCTGAGCGGCGCGTCGTCCGCCGCTGCCGCCTCCACCGAACCGGGCGCGGAGACGAGGGCAACGGACGGGGCCGCGACGCCCGCGGGCGCCCCCGAAGACGCGCCGGAGACACCGCCGAGCCCGTAGCGCGCCGACTCGAGTTTGCGAATCGAACGACGCTCTCATTCTGCAGAAGGCCGTGGACGCGGACGGAGGATGTCGTCGTGGCGGGGCGGCGGTCGGCGCCGTACGGAATCAACCGGCGGCTGCTCCTTCGGGGTCTTGCTGCAGTTGGCGCAGCTCACACTCGCGCTTGGCGAGTAACTCGCGGACCTCATCGAGCTCCCTGAAGAGCCACCGGAGCTGCTTTTCGCGCTGCAGCAATCGGTCGCCCATCTCGTCCAGGAGCGCACACGACTGGGCGAAACGAACGAGCGCCCACCGTTCCGCGTCACTGGCCCTTGGCCACCGGTCGCGAAGTTCGTCCCACTGCCGCAGCAGGTGCGGCTCGTTCGGGCCGGGGGGCCGGATCAGTCCAAGTTCTTGGGCAATCTGGTGATCATCCATCAAGCAGGGTCATCTCATCGAGAGGTCACCCCCCTCCCGCATGAGCGTAGAGGGCCCACGAGCCCAAAACGGTGCAATTTTTCTCTGTCAGCGGTATCCCGTGCGCCCCTTGGCAAGCGCCCGGGCATGAGCCCGCGCGGCGCGGACGAGCCGTACGCGCATCTCCTGACGTGAGACGCGCAGAGTGGCTGCGCGGACGTCGTCGCTAACCTGCGCCCTCGCGCCGACAGGCACCCGTGTGGTGGCGTAGCTCTTTGGGTATCGCCCGGTGCGCCCCTCTCG
>JBCDGX010000842.1:0-2280 GCA_038750805.1 Myxococcota bacterium | reverse complement strand
GCCTCCTGGCGCCCTGGGAGGGGCGCTTCGGGACCTTCGAGGGCGACGCCTTTCGGGCGCGGGCCATGGAGGCCTACGTCGGAGTGCCGGGCATGAACGCGCTCGCGCGGCACCTCGCGGCCGACCTCGACGTGCGCGTCGGGCGGCGGGTGACCCGCCTCGCCCGCGGCGCCGCGGGTTGGACCCCGGCGCTCGAGGAGGGCCCGGAGCTCGGACCCTTCGATCGCGTCGTGCTCGCGGTCCCCGCGGCGCAGGCGGCGCCGCTCCTCGGCGACCATCCCTTCGCCGCGCGCGCCGCGGAGGTCCGCGTGGACGCGAGCCTCACGGCCATGGTCGCGTACCCGGCGGCGCTCGGGCTTCCCTTCGACGCGGCGCGCGACGCGGCCGGTGGCCTCGCCTGGATGGCCCGGGAGACCAGCAAGCCCGGGCGCCCGGGCCTCGGCGACGGTGGTCTCGAGGCCTGGACACTCCAGGCGGGCCCGGCGCTGAGCGCCGCGGAGCTCGAGCTCGACAAGGCGGCGATCGCCGAGCGCCTGCACGGCCTCTTCGCGGAGCGCGTCGCGACCCTCGGCCTCTCCGTGCCGGAGCCGGCCCTGGCCATGGGGCATCGCTGGCGCTTCGCCCAGACCCGCGCGCCGCTCGGCGAGGCCTGCCTCTGGGACGGCGCGGAGGGGCTCGGCGTGTGCGGCGACTGGTGCCTCGGCGACCGCCTCGAGCACGCCTTCCGGAGCGGTCGCGCGATGGCCGGGCGCCTCCTCGGCGCGGGCTGAGGCTAGACGAGCTTGCCGGGGTTGAGCACGCCCTTCGGGTCGACCTCGGCCTTCGCGGCCCGGAGCATGGCGACGCCGAGCGGGCCCTTCTCGCGGTCGAACCAGGGCCGGTGGTCGCGCCCCACGCCGTGGTGGTGGCTGATGGTGCCGCCGGTGCCGAGGATCGCCTCGCTCGCGGCGTCCTTCACGCGCTGCCATTGGGCGAGCTCGGCGCCGCGCTCCTGCGCGAAGAGGAAGGTGAAGTAGAGGCTCGCGCCGTCCGCGTAGGAGTGGGAGATGTGGGCGAGGATCGCTGCCCGCGGGCCGAGCGCACCGCGGAGCGCCGTGCGTACGGCCTCGTAGAGGCGCGGCAGGTTCGACCAGCTCGTCGCCGTCTCGAGCGTGTCCACGGCCACGCCGCGGTCGAGGAGCGGGTCCCGGAGGTAGGGCATCGTGAAGCGCCGCGCGTACCAGCTCTCGCCGGGCCCCGCGCCGACGGGGAGCCCGCCCTCGCGCGCGCAGAGCCAGGCGCTCATGCGCTTCGCGTGGCGCACGTTCGGCGTGTCCCCCTCGAGGCCGACGAGGAGCGCGCAGCGACCCTCGCCGAAGCCCGCGACGGAGAGGCCCCGCTCGGCCGCGCCGCGCGCCGTGCCCGGCGGCTCGAGGAGGGCGCGGAAGCTGCCGAAGAAATGCGTCTCGTCCGCGTCGCTGAGGCGCATCATCGCCACCGGGAGCTCAGCCTGGACGATGCGCCGGATCGCCGCCGCGCCGGCCGCGAAGCTCCGGAAGAGGTAGGCCCGGTAGTCGCGGGCCTCGGGGACCTCGTGCACCTTCACGGTGGCCTCGGTGATGACCCCGAGCGTGCCCTCGCTGCCCGCGACGAGCTCATTCAGGTTCGGGCCGGCGGCGCTATGCGGCACCGGGACCGTCCGCCAGGAGCCCGTGGGCGTGGCCAGCTCGGCGGCGACGAGCCAGGCGTCGGCGGCGCCGTAGCGATTGGATTGCTGACCGGCGCCGCGCGCGGCGATCCACCCGCCCAGCGTCGAGAACTCGAAGCTCTGCGGGTAGTGGCCGAGCGTATAGCCCCGCGCGCCGAGGGCCCGCTCGAGGTCCGGCCCGTAGATGCCGGCCTGGAACGTCGCCGTGTGGCTCGTCGTGTCGAGCTGGAGGAGCTGTTTCATGCGCGTGACGTCGAGGCTCACGCAGCCCGTCTGCTCCGGCCCCGCGATGCCGTCGACGCCGCCGACCACGCTCGACCCACCGCCGAAGGGCACGACGGCCACGCCCGCCTCGGCGCAGCGCGCGAGCACGGCGAGCACCTCGCCGTTCGAGGTCGGGTACACGACGGCGTCCGGCGCGCTCGTGACGTCCCCGGCGCGGAGCCGCACGAGATCCGGGTAGCTCTTGCCGCGGGCGTGGAATGCGCGCTCGTACTCGTCGGTCCGGACGCGGTCCGCCGCGGTGTCCTCGCGGAGCCCGTCGAGCAGCGCTGCGGGCAGCCCGGGCTCCGGGAGGCGGCACTCCGCCAGCG
>JBCDGX010000841.1:0-2282 GCA_038750805.1 Myxococcota bacterium | reverse complement strand
GCGCATCAAGAGCGGCTTCTACTTCGCGCTCGGCTCCCCGGGCCCCGGCGGCCCCCACGCCTTCTACTTCGACGACATCCGCTACGAAGGACCCGAGCCCCGATAGCGCCGCACGAAGCCCTCGAGGATCCGCTCGGGCACGTGCACGTCGGCCACGCGGCACGCCGCCGCGAGCGCGTCGGCTTCCTCCGGCGCGAAATAGCCGGCGTCGCGGTAGACGCGGATCCGGAGCGCGAAGACCTCGGGGTCCGCCTCCGGATGAAACTGCGTCGCGTACACGTTCTCCCGGTAGCGGACCATCTGCACCGGGCAGGCGTCGCCCTCGAGGAGGTGCACGCAATCCGGCGGGAGCGATTGCACGGCCTCCTTGTGGCCGACGAAGATCCCGAAGTGGTTGGGGAGCTCGCGGAGGAGCGGGTCCGCGCGGCCGGCCTCCGTGCGCGCGCAGGCGGCCGGGCCGACGGGCTCGGCGAAGCGGCTCTGGTCGACCACGCCGCCGAGGTGCTGAACCAGCGCCCCGAGCCCGTAGCAGCACCCGAGGAAGGGCAGGTCTCCCTCGGTGATTCGAGGCATCAGGGCGAGCACCGCCGCCTCCATGCGAGCTTCGACGGGCGTCTTCTTCTCCGGCGGATCGCTCACGCAGCCGGGCCCACCGCCCACGATGACCCCCGCGTAGGCCCGGAGGTCGAGGTCCCCCGGGACGTCGTCCACGTCGAGGCGAAGGCGCCGCGCCTCGTCCTCCGCGAGCTTCCCCTTCGCGAGCATGGCGGCGTACTCGTCGTCCGCGGCCTCGGTCTCGGGGCGCACCTGAAGGACGAGGAAGGGCTTGCCGGCCATGGGTGCAGTCTAATGACGCCCGACGCCCATGAGAGCCCCGGAGGCGCATCGGGTGCTAGGCCCGGGTCCATGAAGGCCTGGGACGCGCTGAGCGAACGCGGACGGCTCCGGCGGCTTCGGAGCGTGGCCGCCGAAGCGCTCGGCCACTACGCCGTGCGGCCGCGACGGCTCCGGCGCATCGGCGGCTTCGTGAACGCGGTCTTTCGCGTGGACGCCGACGAGGGTGTCTTCGCGCTGCGCGTCGAGCTCATGAAGGGCCATGCCGATGCGCACATCGACGCGGAGATGGCCTGGCTGAGAGCGCTGGAGCGGGACGGGCTGCCCACGGCGCGCGTGGTGCCCGCGCGAGGGGGGGATCCCTACGTGCACGCCGGCGCGCCGGGCGTTCCCGAGCCGCGACGCTGCGCGCTCTTTCGGTGGATCGGCGGGCGCCCGCTCGCGGCGAGCCCCTCCCCCGCGACCTACGGCGCCCTCGGCCGCCTCATGGCCCAGCTCCATCACCACGCGGAGGGGCGCCAGGCCGCGGGACGCCCCATGCGCTGGGATCGGGTCTTCTACTGGCCGGAGTCCGTCGACCCCGTGGTCATCCACGACGAGGCCATGGCGCATCACTTCGCGGGCGGGCGCCGGGAGGTGCTCGAGGCGGCCCTCGAGACCGTCGGGCCCGCCTTCGCGCGCCGCGCGAGGGCCGGCTTTCGCCTCCTCCACGGGGACCTCCACCCCTGGAACGTGCACGTCCGGCGCGGGGCGCTGACGGCCTTCGACTTCGAGGACGTGATGTGGGCGCATCCGGTCCAGGACGTCGCGATCACCTTCAGCTACCTCGACGAGCGGCCCGATCACGCGGAGCTCTGCGCGGCCTTCGAGGAGGGGTACCGCGCACTGGCGCCCTGGCCCGAGACCTACGCGGGCGAGGTCGCGCATTTCGTCGCCGCCCGGCGCCTGATGTTCGTCAACTTCGTCGCGAACGTGCGCCCCGATCCCTCGGACTTCTACGCAAAGACCTTCCCGAAGCTCGAGGCCTACCTCGCCCGCTGGGGCTGAGGGCTCCCTTGCTCTCGCGGCGCACGCCCACCAGAAAGCGTCGGTGCGCGCTTCGCTGACGCTGCTCCTCCTGCTGCACGCGCCCGGGCTCGCCCTCGCCGCCCCGCGGGCCGAGGCCGCCCTCGATGGCGACGATCCGCGGGCCGTGGTCACGCTCCTCGCGGACCGGGAGGCCGTCGCCCCCGGGGAGCGCGTGCGCGTGGGGGTGCGCTTCGAGCTCGATCCGGGGTGGCACGTCTACTGGCGAAACCCCGGCCAGGCGGCCTTCGCGACCTCGGTGATCTTCGAGGGCGACCTCGCGGTCGGGCCGCTCCGCTGGCCCGCCCCGCATCGCTTCGAGGCGCCGGGCCCCATCGTGACCTACGGCTACGGCGAGCAGGTGCTGCTCTTCGCCGAGGCCG
>JBCDGX010000840.1:0-2291 GCA_038750805.1 Myxococcota bacterium | reverse complement strand
CGCTTGGGCGGCCCGGATCGCTGTCCGCCCCCGGCGCGCACCTCGCCGACGTGGGGGTGGGGCTCGCCGTCGCAGGTCGGATAGGGGTGGGCGTCGACGCTCTCGACCGGGCGCCGCTTCATGCACTGCTCGCAGCCGGTCACGCTGAGGACCAGCGCGAGCGCCTGCGTCAGCCGCGCGCTCTTCACTCGCCGTCGGCCGGCGGCGTCCAGCCCGGGATGGGGACGAAGCGACCGCCGCTCGCGATCTGTGCGGGCGTGCCGTAGGCGTACTTGCCCGTCGCCGGATCGACGCGGGCTCCGTAGATCTCGTTCTCGGCTGGCGCCCGGTAATTCGTATCGTTCGCCGTGTACCCGAGGAAGATGGTCACGAAGAGCAGCGAGCCGAGGAAGAAGAGCACGTTGAACTTCTTCTCGTACTTCATGTGCATGAAGTAGAAGCACACGAGGCTCGCCTTGATGGTCGCGGTGATCATCGCGACGGCCAGGTTCGCGCTCCCGAGCCGCACGTTGTAGGCGGCCACGGTGAGACCCGTGAAGAAGAGCAGCGCCATGAACACACCGACGTAGGTCGGGATGGAGCTGATGTGCGAGTGCACGTGGTAGTTGTCGCCCTTGGAATCGGCCATGGTGTCGTCTCCCGCGTTCGTCGTTTCCGGCTCGCTCAGTCGATGAGGTAGAGCAGCGGGAAGAGGTAGATCCAGATCAGGTCGACCAGGTGCCAGTAGAGCGCGGTGATGTCGACCGGCGTGTTGTAATCCTTCGAGAAGGCACCCTTCTGGTTCCGGATGATCATCCAGATGATGACGCCGATGCCGATGAGGACGTGCAGGCCGTGGAGGCCCGTCATCACGAAGTAGATCCCGAAGAAGGACCGCAGGTGGTAGGGGTACGCGCCCGCGACGGGGCCGGCCTCGTAGGCCTCACCGACGGCGGTGGCGAGTTCCGCGAGCCCCTCACCCTGCGGGTTGAAGAGGCTGCCCGGGAGCAGGCCCACGTGAATCTTGTGGGTGTACTCGAAGTACTTCACGACCATGAAGCCGAGCGCGCAGACCACGGTCACGGCTAGGAACATCGTCGTCTTCTGACGCTCCCCCAGCTGCGAGGAGCGCACCGCCATCGCCGCCGTGAAGCTCGAGAAGAGCAGGATGGCGGTGTTGATGGCGCCCATCTCCCAGTCGAGCAGATGCGAGCCGACGGAGAAGGCCTCCGGGTACCACGCGCGGAAGATGAAGTACGCGACGAAGAGCCCGCCGAAGAACAGGATCTCCTGGGCGAGGAAGAGCCACATCCCGAGCTTCGCCGTATCGAACTGCTGAAGCGGCGTCTCGAAATGGTGCTCGAGGTACTCGGGCCCGTGGTGGGCGTGGGCGTCGGCCATGGGGTGCCTCTACTCGATCCGTTCGTGGCGGCTCAGGCCTTGGCGGCCTTGGCGGCGGCGTCCTCGGGGAACCCATCGAAGAGCTCTTCGTCGGAGGCCAGGTGGTAGTCGTAGGGCCCGCGGGTCATGACCGGCGTGCTCTCGAAGTTGTGCGCGTGCGGCGGCGTGGTCGTCATCCACTCATAGCCGGCCGAGCCCCAGGGGTTGGCCGGGGCCTTGGCCCCGCTGCGCAGCGACTTCAGGAAGACCGCGGCGAGGATGAGGAAGCCGAAGCCGAGGACGAAGGCGCCGCCCGAGCTCGTCATGTGGAGCGGCTGGAACTGGTCCAGGTAGTCGTAGTAGCGCCGGGGCATGCCCTGGCTGCCCATGATGAACTGGGAGAAGAAGGTGATATTGAAGCCGGCGAAGATGAACGCGAAGGCGACCTGCGCGAGCTTCTCGTCGTACATCTTCCCGGTCATCTTCGGCCACCAGTAGTGGAGCCCCGAGAGGAAGCCGAACACCGTGCCGCCCACCATGACGTAGTGGAAATGCGCCACGACGAAGTAGGTGTCGTGGAGGTGGATGTCCACGCTGAGGATGCCGAGGAAGAGCCCCGTCAGACCGCCGATGGTGAAGAGCACGAGGAAGCCGAGCGCGTAGAGCATCGGCGTCTCGAAGCTGATGGAGCCCTGGTAGAGCGTCGCGACCCAGTTGAAGACCTTCACACCGCTCGGAATGGCGACGAGGAAGGTCAGCGCGCTGAAGATCATCGTCGAGTACTCGCTCATGCCCGACGTGAACATGTGGTGACCCCACACGAGGAAGCCGAGCAGCGCGAGCGCCACGGAGCTCATGGCGACGAACATGTAGCCAAAGATCTTCCGGCGGCTGAAGGTCGCGATGACCTCGTTGATCACCGCCATGCCCGG
>JBCDGX010000839.1:0-2293 GCA_038750805.1 Myxococcota bacterium | reverse complement strand
GGCGCCGGCCCGCTCCTCCCGGTCCACGGCCGCGACGACGCGGATCGCCTCGGAGCCGAGCTCGGCGGCCACGCGGGCCACGCTCGTGCCCATGCGACCGGCGGCGCCGTGCAGCGCGACGCGCACGCTCATCGAAGCGCCTCCTCGAGCCCGGCCGCACGCACGGCCGCGACGAGCGCCGCCACGGTCTCTTCGCGGGGCGCGACGAGCGGCGGCCGGAGCGCCGGGCTGCCGTGCCCGCCTCGGGCGAGAAGCGCCTTCAGGGGTCCCGGGCTCGACTCGGCGAAGAGCGCGCGGTGCACGGGGAGGAGCCGCGCGTGGGCCTCCCAGGCGTCCGCGGGCGGCCCGGTGCGCGCGAGGGCGAAGGCCTCGGCGACGGGCCCCGGGAGCGCGTTCGCGGTGACGCTGACCAGTCCCACGGCGCCGATGGCCGCGAAGGGAAGCGCCAGGGCGTCGTCGCCGGCGTAAAGCGCGAGCCCGTCGCCGACGTGCAGGCGGAGGGCCTGGGCGCGCGCGAGGTCCCCCGTCGCGTCCTTGTAGGCCGCGACCCGCTCGAGCGTCGCCAGCTCGGCCAGCAGGTCGAGCTCGAAGCACGCGGCCGTCCGCCCGGGCACGTCGTAGAGCATGAGCGGCAGGTCCGTCGCGCCGGCGATGGCGCGGACGTGCGCCCGGAGCCCGTCCTGCGTGGGCCGGTTGTAGTAGGGGGTCACGACGAGGAGCGCGTCGGCCCCGGCGTCGGCGGCGAGCACGGCCCGGCGGCAGGACGCGCGCGTGTCGTTCGTTCCCACGCCCGCGAGCACCAGGCCCCGGCCGTCCGCGGCGCGCGCCGCCGTCCGCACTGCGGCCCCGAGCTCGCCCTCGCTCAGCGTCGGGGCTTCCCCCGTCGTCCCGGCGACGACCACGCCCGCGCAGCCCTGCGCGAGGGCTCGGGCGGCCAGCTTCCCGAGCGCGTCCGCGTCGACGTCGAGGGCCGCGTCGAAGGGCGTCGCGAGGGCCGGGAGCACGCCGCCCCGGGCCAGGGCGGCGAGAGCGCGAGCGGGGGATGGCATCGCCCTCGGGTCTCGCAGAGGCCCATGGAGGGGTCAACGCGGCGTGCTCAGCGCGTCTTCGTCCGCATCGTGACCAGCTCCTCGGCGGCCGTGGGATGGATGCCCACGGTGGCGTCGAAGATGGCCTTCGTCGCGCCGGCCTTCATGGCGATGGCGATGCCCTGGATGATCTCGCCGGCGTCCGGGCCGACCACGTGGCAGCCGAAGATCTTGTCCGTGTTCCGGCACACGATGAGCTTCATGAAGGTCTTCTCGTGCCGGCCGGAGAGCGTGTGCTTCATGGGCCGGAAGGTCGACGTGTAGACGTCGATGGTCTCGCCCCGATGCCAGGCGTCCTCCTCGGCGAGGCCGACGCTCGCCATGTTCGGCGTGGAGAAGACCGCCGTGGGGATCGTGTCGTAATCGACGCTCGTGGGCGTGCCGCCGAAATGCGTCTTCGCGAAGGCCATGCCCTCGGCGATGGCCACGGGCGTGAGCGCCACCCGGTCGATCACGTCGCCGAGCGCGTAGATGTTCGGCTGCGTCGTCTGGAAATCGTCGTTCACCACGACGGCCCCGCGCGGCCCGACGTCGACGCCCGCGTTCTCGAGGCCCAGACCCTTCGTGTTCGGCCGCCGGCCGACGGCGGCGAACTGGAGGTCCGCGGCGAGGCGCTCGCCATTCGAGAGGTGCGCGACCTTCTGATCGCCCTCCTGCGTGAGCTTCTCGATGGTGCGGTTGAAGTGCACGTGGATGCCCTTGAGGCGCATCTGCTCCACGAGGAACTCGCCGATCTCCTTGTCGAAGGCCTTGAGGATCCGGTCGTCCTTGGAGACGAGGTGCGTCTCCACGCCGAGGCCGTTGAAGATCCCCGCGAACTCGACGCCGATGTAGCCGCCGCCGGCGATGACCACCTTCTTCGGGAGCTTCTCGAGGTAGAAGGCGTCGTCGCTGAGGATGCCGAGCTCGGCTCCGGGGATCGGCGGGGCCCAGGGCCGGCCACCGACGGCGATGAGGATCTTCTCGGCGGTGATCTCCCGCCCGCCGAGGCGCACGGTGTGGGCGTCGACGAAGGTCGCGCGACCGTCCAGGGTCTCGACCCCGGCGTTCCGCAGCACGTCCGCGTAGATGCCGTTGAGGCGCTGGATCTCCTCGTTCTTGTTGGCGATGAGGGTGCCCCAATCGAAGCGGGGCTCGCCCGGCAGCGACCAGCCGAAGCCTCGCGCGTCCTCCATCTCCTCACGGTAGTGGCTTCCGTAGACGAG
>JBCDGX010000838.1:0-2303 GCA_038750805.1 Myxococcota bacterium | reverse complement strand
GTCGATGGGGGCATGGCCTACCATACGCGCACGCTGCGTGAGGGGCGCTTCGCGCGCTACTTCGACGCGCTCTTCGATCTCCGCACGCTGGACGACGTGGACCTCGCCCCGTGGCCGACGCTGGTGATCCCCTGCCGGACGCCGGGCATGCGCCTCGCCGCACACCGGGAGCAGCTCGCCCACTACATGGATGCCGGAGGGCGCCTCGTGGTGCTGGGCGAGACGCGCCCGGATCTCTTTCTCGAGGGCGTACGCTTCGCGCGGGTGCCGACGAACTTCTGGTGGTGGCTCGAGCCCGAGGGGCAGCTCGACGTACGCATCACGGACCCGACGCATCCGCTCTTCGAGCGCGTCGGGGAGGCCGACCTTCGCTGGCACGTGCACGGCACGCTGACGCTCGCCTTTCCCGCCCGGGAGCTCGTGCGCTGGGAGGACCCGGAGACCGGGGGCGCGATCATGGTCGAGGCGGAGCGAGGCCGGGGCCAGCTCTTGTTGACGACGCTGGACCCCACCTATCACCACGGGTCCGGCTTCATGCCGGCCACCACCCGTTTCCTCGAGGGCTTCGTGCCCTGGCTCGCGGCCTCGCAGGACGAGGCCGGAGCTCGCTGAGCGTCGCCAGTCTCAGCCCGCAAGGCGGACGTAGCGCATGCGGAGGTCGTAGAGGACCTGGTGGAGGATGCGCTCCTCCTCGCCGCTCAGGTTCCCGCGGGTCTTGTCCTCGAGCATCGCGAGCAGGTCGATGGTCTGCTTGGCGAGCGGAGGGTTCGCCGGCGGCGCCGGCTGACCGCCGAAGACCTCCGGTGGCGCCTCGCCCATGTGGACGAGGGCGTTGGTGCTCATCGAGAGAACGAGGGTCGTGAAGTCGACGTGGGCGTGGCCCGGCGCCGAGCGCTCCTCGGCCGCGTCCGCGGCGGCGGCCGCGCGGGCCCGCTCCGCCTCACCGACGTCGCCGCCCTGGCCGCCCACCTCAGGCCCCCTCGGCGGGCGCGGCCTCGTCCTCGGCCGCCTCGTCGCCGGTCATGCTGACCGTCTCGGCGTTCTCCGCGGCGTCGGCCAGCGTCTCGATGTGCTTGACGTACTCCGCGCGGGAGAGGACGCCCTTCTTGATGTTCCGCTCGACGATGCGCTTGTCGACGATCTTGTCGTTGAGCTCGGCCATGGTCGGCTCGTAATGGGCAGCGAAAGGCGCGATGTCAATGCGCGTCAGGTCCAGATCGACATGCGGAGGCCGCGGGCGTCGCGCTCTTCGTGACCCCCCGCGGGACCGGCGTCGCCCCGGGCGATGCGCGCCGCGACCCAGAGGTTCGCGAAGGCATCGAGCACGTCGTCGGCGGCCACGTCCCGGTCGCGCTCGAGCAAGAGCGCGTCGCCGGGGACGACGCCGGCGGCCTCGAGGGCCCGGAGACGGGCGAGGCGACCGAGGAAGCTCGCCTTCCGGTCCTCCATGGGCGCGCCGGCGAGCGTCGCGAAGGCGAGCTCGGGGTGGACCTCTTTCACGCGCCGCTGACGCGCGGGGGTGATCCAGGCGTCGACCTCGCGCATCTTCGGGACCAGGTGCCAGGTCTGCTTGGCGAGGCCGATGGCGCCGGGGCCGCTCGCGCGCTGCCGGGCGAGGGCCTCGGGGTAGGTCGCCGCCTCGAGCACCGCGCGCACGGGGCAGGAGAACACGCTGCTCTTGCGCCGCCCGAGGCGCTGGCGGGCGGCGCGGTCGCAAGGGCGCCCCCCGGCCTCGGCCACCTCCGGGAGGCCGATGGGCATGTCGAGGGCCGCCACGACGCCACCGGCGAGGGCCTCGTCGAGGGTCACGACCTTGGCCGCGCCGTGCACCACGAGCGCCCCTTCGCGGAGCTCGCCCCGGGCGACGATCCAGCCCCCGCGGCAGCCGTCGATGCCGGCGAGCGCCTTCATCGGGCCTCCGCGTCGAGGTGGGCGAGGAGCACGTCGCCGTCGAGGCCGCCCATGGCCTCGAGGACGCCGCGTGGATCCCCGCCCCCCGCGAGGAAGGCCGCGGCGCGCGCGAGGGCGCCCGGCTCCCGGGCCTCGAGCGCGGCGACCATGGCGGCGCTCTGGTGGTAGGCGAGGCGGGCGGCGGCGGGGTCGTCGATCACGAGGAAGCTCCCCTCCAGCGAGGGAAAGGGGACGTAGGTCCGCGAGCGCCGCATGAGCGCCTGGGATGCCTCGCGCTCCTCGCTGGGTATGCCTTCGAGGCGCTGCGCGAAGCCCTCGTGGAGCCAGACCGGCGCGCTCGGCGCCACCGCGGAGAGCTGCGCGTGCGCGGCCTCGTGGCGCACGGTCCGGAC
>JBCDGX010000837.1:0-2318 GCA_038750805.1 Myxococcota bacterium | reverse complement strand
GCGACGACCCGCGCCTGAACCACCGGCTCACGAGCGTGGGGGGCGTCCTCGCGGACGAGTGCGGGGCGCTTCTTCGGGGCTTTTTCGAGGACCTCCGCAGGCAGCGCGCCCGCCGGCGCGGCGGTGGCTGAGACCCCTCCTTCACGTCGTTGACACCCTGTCGCCCAGTGCTAGCTTCGCCCGCGGAGAGCTGGCCGAGCGGTCGAAGGCGTCTGATTCGAAATCAGATGTACTCGTGAGGGTACCGTGGGTTCGAATCCCACGCTCTCCGCCAAAGTCGGCCTCGGTTCGATTTGGACCGAGGCGCGGACCTTCGCGTTCAATCGCGGCGTTCTTTGCATGAAGTCGTCCCTTCGCCGTCTCCCTTCAACGGGGATTTCGAGGGGCGTGCCGGCGTCTCGGCGCCGGTAACTCAGGAGGGGTGACCGAGTGGTCGAAGGTGCACGATTGGAAATCGTGTGTGCGGCAACGTACCGGGGGTTCGAATCCCCCCTCCTCCGCTGAGCGAACCGTCCTCGACGTCGCCCGCCGGGCGCGCTAGGACGGTCCGACCTTACGGACTCGCCAACGCCGGCCCGTGAACCCCGCCAGGCCCGGAAGGGAGCAACGGTAGCGGTCACCGGCGTGTGGCGGGTCCACTTAGGACGGGTCCACTTAGGTTGGGGGCCCCGGCGCCAGGACGCGGAGCGCGCAGGCTCCGAGGTCCGGACGAAGCCGGTAGCGCGGCCCCGGCGTCGCCGCCGCGCGGTAAGCGCCGTGACCGTGCGAAAGCGGCTCGACCCACCCGCTCAGCTCCACGGGAGCGCCGGGGAGGAGCGCCGTCTCGCTGAGCACGAGCGGCCGCGAGCGATCCCCCACGAGCCGCGCGAGCTCGGCGTCGCCCGGAGGTACGGATTCGAGCCGCACGAAGTCGCGGGCCGCGTACCAGCGAAGCCGCCCGGGGTCGCCCACGCTGATCTGCTCCTCGCCTACCCGGAGCCGAAGCGCGGCGGTCGAGCAGCGGCGGTGCACGGGAACGGGCACCTCGTCGCCGCGTTCGGCCGCGCCCATCGTCTCCGCGAACACCCAGCGGAACGCGACCGCCGGGCGGTCCGTGAAGGGTGAGCGCTCGAGCGCTGGCCCGAGCACCTCGCCGCGTAGCCGGACGCGCCCCGTTGCGCGGAGCGTCTCCAGCCTCCGGTGCGGGAGCAGGTAACCGAGCACGCGCCGCCACCAGTCCACGGGGCTCCCCTCGCAGTCACTTTTCCCGAGGTCAAGCATCCGCAGTACGGATGTCTGGGTTATCGTGCGAAGCGTGCTCGCATACGTCGGCTCCGGCACGCTCCACCTCGACGAGGGGCGCCGGCTCGGCCGTCCGCCGATGAGCGGTTTCTTCGCGAGCTGGATCGAGCTTCATCGGAGCCTCGCCCGGGCCGACCGCGCCGGCGAGCTCGGGGTGCGCCCGCCCGGCGAGCTCCGACTGCGCATCCCCCTTCGCGACCTTCGCGTCGTCTCCGCGCTGCCCGAGTGGCCCTCCTTCGAGGTGTGCTGGCGAGCGGGCGCCGGCCTTCGGCGCGAGACCTTCGCGCCGCCGGCACCGATCTTCGGAGCCCCGGAGCCCGAGCACGCCCAGCGCCACGAGTCCGTGGTGCGGGCGCTCTTCGCCGACCTCCAGGCCCGGGGGCTGCGGAGCCTCCGCCTCGCTCGAGGCTGGACGACGCACGAGGACGTGGCCTGGGAGCCTGCGGCGGGCCTGCCGCTCGCGGGGCCCCGCACCGTCGGGGGCTATCGCGTGCCGGCCGGAAGCGCCGTCGTCGCCGCGCGCTCCCCGGGCAGGCTCGCGTCGCTCCGCGATTGGCTCTCGTCCTCGCCGGAGCGGCCCTGGGGGACCATGGCGCGGGAGGTCGTCCTCACCGCGACCCACGTCTACGCGCGCTTCCCCGACGGGAGCGTCGCACGCCTCCCCCGGCGCGCCCTCCGGACCCGCCTCGGGCCCGTGCACGAGGACGCGACCTACGTCTTCGGGGCCCGGACCCCGCTCGTGCTCGGCTGGCGCCGGGGCGGCTGCGCCGTGCGCGACGCCCTCGACCGACAGCTCGAGCGTTCGGCGCCGCCGCGGCGGCTCCGGACCGCGCTCGACATCAGAACGGCGTGACCTCGCGGCCGCGCTGCACGCCCGGCCGGGCCAAGCAGCGCTGGACCCACGCCTCGACGTTCGGGAAGTCGGCGTAGCCGAGGTAGTCCTTGCCCTCGTAGAAATCGATCGCGCCGACCCAGGGCACGGTGGCGATGTCGGCGATGGTGAACTGCTCACCGACGAGGAAGGTGCGGTCCTTCAG
>JBCDGX010000836.1:0-2333 GCA_038750805.1 Myxococcota bacterium | reverse complement strand
GCTCGCCGAGGGCCGCGAGCATCGCCGCCAAGAGCGCGAAGGCGCCGACCTCCACGAGGAACTGAAGCCCCGTGGGGATCCCGACGCGCAGGAGCGCACGCAGCGAGCCCAGGCGAAGGCGTCCGAGGCCGCTCTCGCGGAGTCCGATGGTGAGCACCGTGGCCTCGACCGTGTGGCCGGCGACCGTGGCCCAGGCCGCGCCCTCCACGCCCCAGCCGAGACCGAGGATGAAGTAGGCGTCGAGGCCGACGTTGACCGCGTTGCCGAGGACCGTCGCGATCATGGGGGAGCGCGAGTCGCCGAGCCCGTAGCGCACCTCGCGGAGCGCGACGTAGGTCAGAAAGACCGGCGAGCCGAGCATGCGCACGGCATGGTAATCGGCCGCGGCCCGGCCACTCGCGGCCGTCGCGGCGATGCGCGGCAGCAGGTCCGCGACGACCTGCCCGAGGAGCGCGGCGCCAAAGCCGAGCACCAGCGCGAGCGCGAGCCCGGTGCTGACGTGGTCCCGCGCCTCGCCCCGCCGACCGGCGCCGACGGCCTGGCTGACGAGCACCTTGACGCCGCGCAGGAGCCCGAGCGCGAAGCACACGAGCGTGAAGGCGGCGTGCCCGCCGAGGCCGACGCCCGCGAGGGCCGCCGGTCCGAGGCGACCCACGAAGAGCGTATCGACCAGCGTCATGACGCTGTAGGACAGCGTCGACACGGCGATGGGCCAGCTCAGCCGAACCAGCTCGGCAGAGGGTTTCGATTCCCAGGGGAGGGCGTGATGCCCTCGTTCAACTCTCGACGTCATCGGGGGCCCCATGGTGTGTGGGGGGTGAATGGAAGGGGGCGGAGAGGCGCCGGCCGAGCACGACGAGGCGTCGCCGGGGCAGGGCCGCGGCGCGTGCGTCGCTCGATCGGGCGGAGGCCCTAGATGAGCGGGAGAGGCAGGAGCGCCGGGGAGGTCGGGTCGCGGTGAATGCGGACGCGGAATGCGACGCGCACCACGCCCACGAAGCCAACGGACCCGTACGCCTGCGTCCGTGCCATACGCACGTCGCTGCAGGTCGTCGTCGGGTCAGTCGGCTTCATGGGTGGAACCTCCGGTTCTCCTGCCTGCTTCGTGCCCGGGCGGCGAGGACCCGTCAAGGGAACGCGGTGCCGGCCGTGAGCTTCGTCCCTCGCGGCGGGCTGCCCTTGCAGGAGCGAGCGCCCGCGTGCACAAATCACCGAGGCGCCGAGGGTGCGGGCGCCGAGGAGCCATCCGAGTGCGAAAGCTACCGGTCCTGGGGCGCGTCGAGAACGCCGGCACGGAGGCGAGCCGCATGGCGGTGTATGCGGACTTCCCTGCTCGCGCCGAGGGCTTTGGCGCGGACGGGTTGCCGCCGCTCACCGATGCGCGCGGCCGCGCCTACCGCTACCTGCGGCTCAGCGTCACCGACCGCTGTGACCTCGCCTGCGTGTACTGCATGCCGCCCGGCGGCGAAGAGGAGCACGCCGTCCGGAAGGAGCTCCTCTCCTTCGAGGAGGCGGCTCGGGTGGTGCAGGTGTTCGCCGCCCAGGGCATTCGCCGCGTGCGCTTCACCGGCGGCGAGCCCCTCGTTCGCAAGGACGTGGTCCGGCTGGTCGAGCTGGTTCATCGGCGGACGCCCGTCGAGGAGCTGGTCATGACGACCAACGCCACGCGCCTCGCGGAGCTCGCGCGACCGCTGCGCAACGCCGGGCTCTCGGGCGTGAACGTCAGCCTCGACAGCCTCGACGCGGACCGCTTCCGGGAGCTGACCCGGGGCGGGGATCTCAAGCGGGTCCTCGCCGGCATCCACGCCGCGCTCGACGTCGGCATGGAGGTCAAGATCAACACCGTGCTGATGCGCGGCCGTACCGACGACGAGGCGCTGCGCCTCGTCGACTGGGCGTGGGATCTGGGCGCCACGCCGCGCTTCATCGAGCTGATGCCGCTCGGGGAGGGCGCCAAGCTGCCGGCGAGCACGCGCATGAGCGCCGACGACGTGATCGCGCTCTTCGGGGACCGGCTGGAGGACGGCTATGACGAGCGCGCCGAGCACCGGGGTCCCGCGCGCTACCTCCGGTCGAAGGCCGGGCGGGGCCGGGTCGGCTTCATCACGCCGCTCTCCAACGAGTTCTGCGGAAGCTGCAACCGCGTGCGCGTGACGGCGCGCGGTGACATCCGCGCGTGCCTCGCCAGCCGGCGCGCGCTCAGCCTGCGCGACGTGATGCGGGCCGGCGGGGACGACCGAGACCTCGCGTGGGCCATGCACTGGGCGCTCGGCGCCAAGGACGAGGGGCACTTCTTCCTCGACCCGGCCGAGCGCGAGCACGAGAGCGTCGGC
>JBCDGX010000835.1:0-2336 GCA_038750805.1 Myxococcota bacterium | reverse complement strand
GTCATGCCGAAGGGCGAGCTCGCCACCAGGGGCTCCATCGTCTCCAGCGCCGCGGGCGGGGGCTCGGGGATGGCCGGCTCGTTGCGGGTCGGCTCGGAGGCGAGCTCGTCCGCCGCGTCGTCCGGGGGCGGCGGCGGCTCGAGGGCGGCGATGCGGCCGGCCGCGTGCCGGTACGCAAGCTCGCGGAGGGCCTCGGGATCCGTCGGCGCCGCCGGCACGCTCGGGGTGGTCTCCGCCAGGGAGTCCGCCGCAACGAAGACGGGCACGTCCATCTCGTCGCTCATGGACTCGGTCAGCCGGGCCATCTCCTCGCTCTCGACGACGCGCGTCTCGTCCTGATCCCAGTCGTCGGGGTCGCCGAAGGAGAGCGCCGCGTCCCCGAGCTCCGGCGTCTCACGCTCGGGGAGCTCCACGTCGGGCTCCGTCGCCGGCGCGTCGAGATCCGGGAGCTCCGACGCCGCGAAGACGAGCGTGGTGTCCTCCTCCGGAGCGAGGGGATGCGCGAGCGCCGCCCGCTCGCCCGGGAGCGCCTCGAGGGCCCGCCGCACCTCCGGGAGGACCTCGGAGGCCTCGTCGAGGGCCACGTCCACCGGCGCCATCACGGTGATCGCCCGGGCCAGCTCGCGATGACCGCCTTCGACCACGCCCTCGCGCAGGAGCAGGAACGCCGCGAGGCCCCGGCTCCCGGTCTCCGTGCGCCCCTCGGCGCGGTAGCGCGCGCCCACGACGAGCTCCCCGCAGAGCTCGACGAGCGCCCGGGCGTGGGCCCGCTCGACGAAGAGCTCGAGCACCTGCTCGCTCGACCCGGCCAGCGCCCGGAGCACCCGGGCGGGCCCGAGGGGCGCGATCGAGGCCCGCACCACGTCGTCGAGGGCCCGCGCCCGCAGCGAGCGATCCGGCGCCGTCGCCTGGGCCACCGCCGGCACGAGGGGCATCAGATCCGGGCGGCCCTGGAAGCGCGGCCAGAGCGTGGCCCAGGGCACGCGAATGGTCCGTGCCCAGCCGAGGCGGGGATGGGCGTCGAGGCGCTCGCGAAGGGCCGGCGCGCCGGCGTCCGCGGCATCGATCAGCACCGCGTGCGGGTCGAGCCAGCCGAGGCGCTCGAGCCCCGTACCGCGCGCGTCGGTGAGCCCGATGGCCGCGCCGAGGGACCGGAACGCCGTGGCCAGCGCGTCGCCGACGGTCGGATTCGGCGCGCAGAGCAGGAGCCGGCTCCCGGCGAAGCCCCGCGCCGCTTCCGGGTCGAGGGGCGACGCCGCGCCCTCGAGGCGGAGCAGCCCGGAGAGCCCTTCGTCTCCGGCCTTCGGCGTCGTCACCATCCCGGAAGAGCTTAGTGCGGATCGTGCGCGCCCCGCTCCTTTACGCCCGCCCGAGTGCCGCCCGGCGGCCGCGGCGCTCGCGGGGGGAGCGGCGAGGCCCGCTCCCCGCGCCCGGGGGCGGCGCTCAGACCCCGAGGAGGATCCCGTCCGCCGGAAGGCCCGTCGCCTCGCGGAGGGCGTCGGCGTAGAGGGCGATCTGCGCGAGATAGGCCTCGGTCGCTCCCTCCGAGAGGTCGGTCTTGTAGTCCACCACCACCCAGGCGGCCTCGCCGAATTCGTCCTCGTCGAGGTAGGCGAGGTCGGCGCTGCCCTCCGCCCGCGTGCCGTCGGCGAGCGTCAGCGTGAGCGGGACCTCGCGGCGGACGTCCGGGCTCCGCGCCGCGTTCCGGAGCACACCGGTCTCGAGCGCTGCGACCACCGCCCTCAACGCCGCGTCGCGCTCCGCCTCCGGCGCGCCGAGGAGGCGCCCGCGCCCGTCCACGAGCCGGCGGATGGCCTCGGCGTCCGCGGCCCCCTCGGCGACGAGCGGCGCCTCGGCCAGCACCGCGTGCACGAGCGTACCGAAGCGCGCTCCGCGAGGACCGTCCGGACGAAGCACGCCCGTGGTCTGCACCGCGATGTTCCCCGTCGGTGCGCCCCGCCGGGTGGCCGCCTCGCGCGCCGGCTCGGCGGGCACGCTCGCCACACCCGCCTCCCGTCGGCGCCGCTCCGCCCGCTCCTGCCAGCCCTCGAAGGCGGCCCGGGCCTCGGCCTCCGCGGGACCGCCGGGGACGAGCGGCTCCCAATCGCGGAAGCCCCCACCGGACCGGCGGAGGGGCTCCGGAAGCCCCGCGAGGTCCCACCAGTCGACGTGCACGGGGGTGCCCTCCCAGGCGCCGACGCGATGCCGGCCGCTCCGCACGCCGTGGAGCCGCCCGGAGAGGGCCGGCGAGCGGCGAAGCACGGGATCCCGGCCGAGGGCGAGCGCCACGCCGGGGACCTCCCGCGCCTCGCGTTGCTCGCCGGGACGCAGCACGC
>JBCDGX010000834.1:0-2346 GCA_038750805.1 Myxococcota bacterium | reverse complement strand
CGGGCCCGTGCATCCGGCGGCGTTCCTCGCGGCGTTCTTCGTCTACTCGACGATGAACATCATCATCCACGCCGGCGTGACCCTCCCCGGGGGGTGGCTCGTGGCGCCACTGAACTTCTTCATCCGAAAGCACCACGTGCACCACCAGGACGACTTCGGGAAGAATTTCTCCTCGCTCACACCGATCCCGGACCTGGTCTTCCGTACCGCCGCCTGAGGCGCGCTCAGACCGGGCGCCAACCGCGGCCCTGGCGCACGGCCTCGCCGTCCTCGGCGAGCTTCAGGAGATGCGCCTCGAGGGCCATGGCCGCCAGAGGCCAGAACATCTTCGGCGTGTCGGCGTAGGCGCGAGGCACGAGCTCCGAAGCGTTGGCCGGCGTCTCGCCCGCCGCGGCCGCCTCGCCGAGCGCCGCGCGCACCTTCGCCTCCCGCGCAAGCCGGTGATCCACATAGCGCTCGAGCACGGCGCCGGGGGCCGCAAGCACCCCGCCGTGCGCCGGCAGGAGCCGCGTGAGGGGGAGGCCCCGGAGGCGCCGGAGGCTGGCGAGGTAGCGCCCCATGTGCCCGTCGCGGGGCTCGACGAGGATCGTCCCGACCCCGGCCACCATGTCGCCGACGAGGGTCACGCCGCTCGCCACGTCGCGGAAGCAGAGGTGCCCCGGCGCGTGGCCGGGGGTGAAGAGGCACTCGATGGTCTGCGGCCCGGCGCCGCGCGCGGGATCGTCGCCCTCCAGCGTCCAGGTCGCGCCATCGTCGAAGGTCCGGTCCACCCTCACGCGACCCGAGAGACGCTCGGCGGTTCCTTCGTGCGCCCAGAGCGGCACGCCGAGGAGCTCCCGAAGGCGGTCGGCCGCGCCGACGTGATCGCGATGGTGGTGTGTGAGTGCGAGGGCCTTCGGCCTGCCGTGCTGGCGCGCCCAGCGGGCGAGGTCCTCGGCGGCCTCCTCCCCGGGCGGCGCCGGCTCGACGAGCACCAGCTCGCCCCCCTCGGGGCCCAGCAGGAAGGTGTTCGTATGCGTCGCCGGGGGCAGCGTCGGCGTGAGGTAGGGCCGCATGCGGACGCCCGGCGCGACCTCCCAGCTCTGCGCGCCGTCGGGGGCGGCCGGGACCTCTCCCGAGACGTGGGCCCGAAGCACGGCCGCGAGCGCCGGCGCGACGAGCGTCGTCCCGCGTCGCCACCCCTCGAGGAGCGACGCGACGGGCATGCGCTCCGCGCGCCCGGGGACCGGGCCGGCGTGGAGCGCGATGTCCTCCCGGAGCGCGTCTCCCCGGGCCGAAAAGGCGCCGCGCGCGGCATCGCCGGGCTCCGGCACGCAGCGCGGCAGACGAAGGCCTTCGGCGCCGTGGGCTTCGGGCAGCGCCGCGCGCTCGACGGCCAAGGCCTCGCCCGCGAAGGCGATGCGCCCGTGCGCCTGAGCGCTCATGAGCGCTCGGGCTCGTGGCGGTCCGTCGGATCGTCGTCGACGGGCGGCGGCACCGAAGGAAAACGGCCGTCCGGGAGCTGCGTGGGATCGCCGACGGCCAGGAGCGTGGCCTTGGTGATCGCCTTGAGCGTCTCGAAGACGCCCTCGCCACGGAGCGCGCTGGCCTCGAGCTCGGGCACGCTCCGCTCGAGGGCCAGCTCCTCGCGGAGCTCGTCCAAAGGGCGCGCCGTCGGAAGGTCCCGCTTGTTGTACTGGACCACGAGCGGGAGCCGCCCGATGTCGTCGCCCTGGAGCCGCAGGTTGGCCTGGAGGTTCCGGAAGCTCTCCTCGTTGCCCGGGCCGCGCCCGGCCTGACTGTCGACGACGAACACGACGCCGTCCACGTGCCGAAGGACGAGCTGACGCGTCGTGTCGAGGGCGATCTGCCCGGGAACGGTGCAGAGGTGGAGGCGCACCCGGTAGCCCTTGAACTCGCCGATCTCGAGCGGGAGGAGATCGAAGAAAAGCGTGCGCTCCGATTCGGTCATGAGGGAGATCAGCTTGCCGCGCCGATCCGCCCGGCTGTGCGAGTGGATGTGCTCGAGGTTCGTCGTCTTCCCGCCGAGGCCCGGGCCGTAATAGACCAGCTTCAGGTGCAGCTCGCGCTGGGCATGTTGGACGAGAGGCATCGCTCCAACGGCGCGGTACCGAGGCCGGCGCCCCTCGTCAACCGGCGCCCGCGAGGCTTGCGGCCACGCAGACGCCGTCGTAGCCCCGACCCGTGCGCCGCTGGATGCTCGCTCTCGCCCTCCTGGCGGCCTGTCGGGGTCCCCGTCCGGCGACCGCCGACGACTTCGCGCAGCTTCAGCAGGACGAGACCGCGCTCGAGGTCGCCGCGCACGCCGCGCGCGAAGGCCCGTGCCCCGACGCCCGGACCGCCGCG
>JBCDGX010000833.1:0-2359 GCA_038750805.1 Myxococcota bacterium | reverse complement strand
GTCGCGTCTCCCTCGGGAAGCGCTCCGTGGGCGGACGGACACGGCGCGAAGCGGCCGCACGCCCCGCGTCCCCCGGAATTCCCCGGCCCCGGTGCGCTGCGCGGATGCATCGCGTCTCCCCTTCGCTATGACCTCGCGATGCATCCGGCCCGAGCCCGCGCCCTGAAGACGCGCCTCGACGCGCTCCTCGCGACGCGCGACCCGGCGGACGCGCGCGCCGCGGATCCGGTGCAATACGTCCACCGCTTCGCCGATGCGGCTGACCAGGAGGTGGTGGGCTTCATCGCCGCCTCCCTCGCCTTCGGCAACGTCGTCGCCGTGCGGGCGAGCGTGGAGCGGGTGCTGGCGGCGCTCGGCCCGCGGCCCGCGGAGGCCATCGACGCGGGCGAGCCCGCGCTCGCCGCGGCGCTCGACGGCTTCGTGCACCGCGTCTATCGAGGCCCGCACCTGGCGCGGGCGCTCGCGGGGCTCGCCGCCGTGCGCCGCGGCGAGGGCAGCCTCGGCGCGCACGTCGCCCGCCAGACGGAGCGCCACGGATTCCGGGAAGGTCTCGCCCGGGTGGCGGACGCGCTTCGTGGCGCCGGCGCGGAGCGTGGCCTCCGCCATCTCGTCCCGGACCCGCGGGCCGGGAGCGCGTGCAAGCGGCTCCTTCTTTACTGCCGCTGGATGGTCCGCCCGGCGGACGGCGTGGACCTCGGGCTCTGGCCGCTCTCGCCGGCGGCGCTCGTCGTGCCCGTGGACACGCACATTCACCGCATCGCGCGAAACCTCGGCCTCACGGAGCGCAACGACGCGAGCTGGCGCACCGCGGAGGAGATCACCGCCGCGCTCCGGCGCCTCGACCCCGAGGACCCCGTCAAATACGACTTCGCCCTCTGCCACCTCGGCGTGAGCCGCGCCTGCCCGAGTCGACGGGACCCGGCCAAATGCCGCCCCTGCGTGCTTCGCCCGGTCTGCCGTCAGTGGCGCCGGCCGAAGCTCAGCTGACGCGGCAGGCGAAGACCCGGTTCGGGGTCTCGAGGTGCGCGAGCCGCGGGATGAGCGAGGGCGTGAGCACCTGCACCTCGTCGAAGCCGGCGGCGCACAGGAAGCTCTCGGCGGCGGCCTGGCTCTCGAAGTCGGGCTTCGCGCTGCGGCCGCGGGTGACGGCGAGGATGCCCAGGCGAATGGCCCCGCTGAGCGCGTTCGCGACGCCCCCCCGGCGCATGCGGAGATCGCAGAGGAAGAGGCCTCCGCCGCGACGGCGCAACGCCTCGGCGACGCTCGCGACGATGATGCTCCGCTCGGACTCCGCGAGGTATCCGAGGAAACCCTCGGCGACCACGACCGGCCGCTCCGCCTCGCGCACCACGTCGTGCACGAAGTCCTCGAGACCGGGCTCGAGCAGATCGCGCGTGACCAGCCGGAGCTTGTCCGAGTCGACGCCGTGGAGGGCGAGCTGGGTGCGCTTGCGGGCGATCATCGGCGCGAGATCCGCCTCGACCACGCGCACGCCGCGCTCGCGCGCCCAGTAGATGCCGCGCCGGCTCAGCCCCGCCGCGAGCTCGAGGAGCACGTCCGGGTGCTCCCGCTCGACGGCGTCCTCGATGAGCGCGTGACGGAGCTCGAGGTAATCGAGCATCGAGGGCAGCTGCGGCATCACCGCCGGTACCCACTCGCCGGCCACGCGCACGCTCCAGAACGCGCGCCGCCCCTCGGGGGTCACGAACACGAAGCCGTAGGGGAAACCCAGCCGGTACCAAGCATAGGCCGTGTAGTGCGCCGTAGGCGCGATGCCTTCGCCCTCCGCGGGCTCCGGCTCCGGACGCGGGTCCGCCTCGTTTCGCATCCCGGCGAGCATGCCACGGCCCCGGGCCCGCGGGCTCTCGACGGCGCGGCGGGAAGGCGTAGGGTCCGGCCGTGCTCTATCGCGCGCTCCTTCGCCCCCTGCTCTATCTCCTACCCGCGGAGACGGCGCATCACCTCGCCTTCGGTGGCCTGCGTCGCTTCGCGGCCCTCCCGGGAGCGAAGGCGCTCCTCCGCGCGCTCTTCGTGCGCGAGGACGCGGTGCTCCGCACGGAGGCCCTCGGCCTCGTCTTCCCGACGCCCTTCGGCCTCGCCGCGGGCTTCGACAAGAACGCGGAGGGCATCGAGGCCCTCGGCGCGCTCGGCTTCGGCTTCCTCGAGGTGGGCACGCTGACCGGGCAGGGGCAGGTCGGGAACCCGAAGCCCCGGCTCTTTCGCCTGCCGAAGGACGAGGCGCTCGTGAACCGCCTCGGCTTCAACAACCGCGGCTCCGCCGATGCCGTCCCGCGCCTCGCCCGGCCGCGGAGCACCGTGGTCGGGGTGAACATCGGCAAGTCCAAGGTCGTGCCCGAGG
>JBCDGX010000832.1:0-2365 GCA_038750805.1 Myxococcota bacterium | reverse complement strand
GTCCTGCATGTCGCCGAAGTGGGCTTCGAGGGCGTTGCAGTGCCGGACGATCTCCGCGAACACGTCGGGCTGCCGCCGCTCGAGCGTGTCGTCCTCGCGCCCCGGCGCGGCGCCGGCGACGGTGAGGGCGACGGGCGTCCGGATGCCGGCCACCACGTCCTCGCCCTGCGCGTTGGCGAGGTACTCGCCGTAGAGCTCCTTCTCGCCCGTCGAGGGGTTCCGCGTGAAGGCCACCCCGGAGCCGCTGGTCTCGCCCATGTTGCCGAAGACCATCGCCTGGACGGTGCAGGCCGTGCCGATGTCGTGGGGGATGCCCTGCATCTTCCGGTAGCGGATGGCGCGCTCGTTGTCCCAGCTGCCGAAGACGGCGCCGATGGCGCCCCAGAGCTGCTCCTCGACGTCCTGCGGGAAGGGCTTGCCGGCCTCCTTCTCGATGAGCGCCTTGTAGCGCTTCACCAGCTCCCGGAGGGCGTTCGGCGAGAGATCCTTGTCGAGCATGCGCGCGTCGCCCTGCTCCTTCTTGAGCTGGCCGAGCGCCGCCTCGTAATGCGCGTGGTCGACCCCCATCACCACGTCGCCGTACATCTGGAGGAGCCGCCGATAGGCGTCGAAGGCGAAGCGCGGGTCCCCGCTCGCCGCCGCGAGGCCTTCGACGGTCTGGTCGTTCAACCCGAGGTTGAGGATGGTGTCCATCATCCCGGGCATGGAGATGCGCGCGCCGGAGCGGACGCTCACCAGCAGCGGCGCCTCCGCGTTCCCGAGGCGCCGGCCGACCTTCGCCTCCACCGTCTGGAGCGCCTCCTTCACGGCGAGGTCGAGCCCCGCCGGGTAGGCGCCGTCGTTCGCCGTCACGTAGTTGCAGACGTCCGTGATGATCGTGAAGCCCGGAGGCACGGGGATGCCGAGGCCGGTCATCACGTTCAGACCGGCGCCCTTGCCGCCGAGGACGTTCTTCAGGTTCAGGTCGCCGAGGTCGGCATCGAACAGGTGGACGTGGTCGTGGCTCACGATGGGCTCCGGGCGTGCGGGGGGACGGGATGCGTGGGGGGTGCGGCGTTCCGCGGGGCGTACGGTAGTGCCGACGCGCGGTGAAGACGGCCCCCATCGTGGGGCCCCCGCGCGAGTTCGCCGGGCGCGGCGGCCCCGCGCGCTACGCCGGCGCGAGCACGTGGAGGTGGGCCGCAGCGCTCACCGTGTCGGCGATCTGGGCGAGGAGGCGCAAGCGGTTCGCTCTGACGGCTGCTTCGTCGACCATGACGAAGACCTCCTCGAAGAACCGGTCGATGGGGGCCTTCAGGCGACCGGCGACGGTCTCGAAGGCCGCCGTGTAGTCGCGGGCCTCGAGGGCCGCGCGGATGGACGGCTCGGAGGCGGCGAAGGCCTCGGCGAGCTCGGTCTCGGCGCCCGCTTCCAGGAGCGCCGCGTCCACGGCGCCGCGGGGCGCGTCCTTCGCGATGTTGTAGGCGCGCTTGAAGGCCGTCGCGAGGTCGTCGAATTCGGGACGCGCCCGGAAGGCCTCGAGGGCGCGGAGGCGCTCCGCGAGGTCCCGCGGGCTCAGGCCCCCGTCGAGGTCGACGCTCCCCTGCTCCCACCAGGCGGCGATGGCCGCGTCGACCACGTCCCCGCGGAAGCGCTCCCGGAAGAGCGCGCGGAGCCGGGCCCGGACGAACTCGAGCACGCGGCGCTGCCCCTCGATGCTCGCGTCGTCGAAGCTCGCGACGTCCTGGAGCTCGGCCGCCGCCAGGTCGACGAGGCGCGTGAGGCTGACGTCCACGGGCCCCTCGAGGATCGTGCGGACGATGCCGAGGGCCGCGCGCCGGAGCGCGAAGGGATCGTTCGAGCCCTTGGGCTCGAGGCCGACGCCGAAGCAGCCGACGAGCGTGTCCACGCGGTCCGCGACGCCAACCACGGCGCTCAGCGCCGCCTCGGGCGGGTCGTCCTCGCCGCCGCTGGGCTTGTAGTGGTCGCGGAGCGCGTCGGCGAGCTCCGCGGGGAGCCCCTCCTTCAGCGCGTAATGCCGCCCCATCAGCCCCTGGAGGTCCGGGAACTCGAAGACGATGAGGGTCTCGAGGTCGGCCTTGGCGAGCGTCGCCGCGCGCTCGGCGAGCTCCGGGTCGACGCCGACGTCCTCGGCGAGGCGCCGGGCGATGCGCGCCACGCGGCCGATCTTCTGGCCAACGGTGCCGAGCTTCGCGTGGAAGGTCACCGTGTCGAGCTTGGGGAGCCGTGCCTCGAGGGGCTGCTTCTCGTCCTCGCCGACGAAGAACTGCGCGTCCGCCAGCCGGGCCCGGAGCACCCGGTCGTTGCCCTTGGCGATGAGCGCCGGCGCCTCCGCCGTGTTCACCACGTTGAGGTAGCGGTTCAT
>JBCDGX010000831.1:0-2369 GCA_038750805.1 Myxococcota bacterium | reverse complement strand
GTCCTCGTCGTCCTCGACGATGAGCACGTCGATATAGGCCACGCTCGGGGCCTCCGGGAGCGAGGGCGACGAGGCCTCGCTCTCGGGGGGCGTCGAGGGCGGCGCCGAGCGCGCGGCCGGCAGACTCGACATGCCACGCGCCCGCTCCTCGGCGGCACGCAGCGCGTCCCGGATGCCGGCGAGGCGCCAGGCCACGGACTCGGCGCTCGGCGGCCGGTCCTGCGGGGCCTTCGCGAGCATCTCGCCGAGGAGCGCGCCGAGCTTGAGAGGGACCTCCGGTCGCAGCGCGCGTACGTCCGGCACCGCTTGCGTGCCGTGCACGCGGTAGAGCGCCTCCATCGTCGTCTCCGCGAAGGGCCGCTCGCCGGTCAGGAGCTCGAAGGCCAGCACGCCGAGCGCATAGAGGTCGACGAGGTGCCCCTCGCCGGTTTCGACCGTGTTGGTCAGCGCTTCCGGCGCCATGTAGGGCGGCGAACCGGCGACGAGGGTCTGGTCCCCGACGCTGACCTCCGGGAGCACCAGCCCGAAGTCCATGAGCACGACGCGCCGGTCCGGCGTGAGCATCACGTTGCCCGGCTTGATGTCGCGATGTGCCACGCCGGCGCGGTGCACGACGGCCACACCCTCGGCGAGCTCGACGAGGAGGTCGAGCACCTCGTCGATGGCGAAGATCGCCGCGGCCTGGTGCCGCCGGCGGAGGTGCTCCGAGAGCGGCACCCCGTAGATGCGCTCCATCACGATGTACTCGATGCCCCGGTGCTCACCGATCGCGTGGACCGTGACCAGCGAGGGGTGGCGAAACGCCGCCAGGGCGCGGGCCTCGTTGCGGAGCGGCGGGATGCGTGGGTTCGGCCAGGCCGCCTTCAGGGCGACGCGGCGGTCGAGGACGTGGTCGTGGGCCTCGACGACCTGCGCCATGCCCCCTTCGCCGATGACGGCGCGGACCTCGAACTGGCCGCTGACGAGCTCGCCGACGCGGAAGATGGGCTCGCGCTTGGTCTCGCGCTCGGAGCCGCCGGCGGACGCGGGATCGGAGCGCGCCGTGCGGACGTCGTCGAGGACCTCGACGGGCAGAGATGGGCGCAGGACGGGCTCGGTGACCGACTCGGGGGCACCCGGCGGCGGACGCTTCGGGAGCCTCTCCGGGCGAAACGTGGCTCGGAGCACTGCCTCCCCGGACTCCGGCTCTCCGGAGGGTGGCTCCTTCGGCGGCGCCTCGCGCGCCTCGTCGGCATCGTCGGCGATGGCCCAGCGTATCAGCGCCGCCGCGGTTTCGCCGAGTCAGCGGCCGAGGTCGGCGAGCGCCTCGGGGGTGTCCACGTCGAGGAGCACCGCCGCGTCGAGGGGCACCATGGCGGCCACGTCCGCGTGCTCGTCGAGGAGACGCCGCGCGCCGCGATCGCCCTCCAGCGCCGCCAGCTCGGGGAAGAAACGTGCATCGAAGAGCACGGGATGCCCCCGCTCGCGCGCCTTGCCCTCCCCATGCACCGGCACGACGACCAGGCGCCCTTCGCGCGGCGCGTAGGCCGCGGTGAGGGCCTCGAGATGCGCTGGCGCGAGCCGGGGCATGTCGCCGAGGCAGACGAAGGCGGCGTCCACGCGCCGCTCGAGCGCACGCACGCCCGCGCCGAGGCTCGTCCCCATGCCCTCGGCGAAGCGCTCGTTGTGGACCAGCTCGACGGGGAAGTCCTCGAGCGCAGCGCGCACCGCCTCGGCCTCGTGCCCGGTGACCACGACCACCGTCTCGACGCCCGCCCCGAGCACGGCCCGGACGACCCGGCGCACCATCGCCTCGCCATCGACGGGGACGAGCAGCTTGTTCGCGGCGCCCATGCGCGACGAGCGCCCCGCGGCGAGTACGAGGGCGCCGAGGCGCGCGGGCTCTCCTTCGAGGTTCGCGGGCAGGCTGGCGCCCCCGCGTCGCGGCGAGGGCCGCGCCATGACCTCCTTGAGCAAGCCGCCCGCGCCCATGCTCATCACGTCGCCGGCCCCGAGGCGTTCCCCCGTGACGACGCGCGCGAGCACGTGGTCGAAACCGCTCGGCTTCAGCGAACGGGCGCAGCCCGGCACGCCGATCACGTCGGCGTCGCGGGCGCGCGCGAGGAGCAGGAGGTTGCCGGGGTCGACGGGCATGCCGAGGTGCACGACCTCGCCCCCCAGCCGCCGCACGGCCCGGGGGAAGACGTCCTCCCGGTCGACGATGGCGCTCGCGCCGAGGAGCAGCACCGGGTCGCAGCCGTCCGCGAGCAGCTCCTCGACCGCCGCGGCCACGGACGCCTCGTCGTGCGGCGCCCGGACCTCGCGCTTCACGCGGCCGCCGAGGCGCGCCAGGCGCTCGCGCTGACTCTGGGAGGCCCGGTCGAGGAGCG
>JBCDGX010000830.1:0-2370 GCA_038750805.1 Myxococcota bacterium | reverse complement strand
GATCCCGATCCACCTCCTCACCCGCGAGGCGCTCGCCCTCTACCGCGCGCGCACGGGAGGCGGGCCCGTGCTCTATCACGTGTCGAACCGCTTCTACGCGCTCGCGCCGGTGCTCCGGCGGCTGGCGGACGCGGAGGGGCTGGCGGGGGTGCGCCGGGACGCGCGGAGCGGTCTCGCCGAGCTTCAGGACCCGAGCCGCTACGTGCTCCTCGCCGCGCCCGGGCACCCCTGGCTCGCGGCGCTCGCGGAGCGCGGCTGGAGCCCCCTCGCGGACGTGGCGCCGGCCCGCGCGCCCTGGACCGACGCGCACGTGGACCCCCTCGGTGTGCTGGCGCCCTTCCTCTGAGGGATCCGATCCGCGCACGGGCCGTCCTTGAACCGGGCCCGGCGTCTCCGGCACGGTCGAGGTGTGCGGGCGCCGGGGCTCTTCGGCCCGAAGCCTGCATCGGAGCCTCGAGCGTGGTGAAGAAGCGTCCCCTGGGGGGTCCTGCGACCCCAGCCGCCCTCGTCCCGGCGGCCCCCGCCTCGCCGGGCAAGCCCGCGCGATCGCTGGCCGATCTGCGCCGCTCGGAAGAGGGCGTGGCCTACGCGGAGTACGTCACCATCGTGCTCCTCGTGGGGATCGGAGTCTCCGCCGCGCTGATCGGGGTGGGGATCCCCCTCCTGCGCGCCTATCGCCTCACGCAGATCTTCCTGGGAGCGCCGGTCCCGTGAGGGGCACCTTCCGGTCCCGGGCGCGTCGCGCCGAGGAAGGGAAGATCGCGGTCGAATACGCCGTGATCCTCTCCCTCGTCGTCCTCCTCGCCATCGTCGCCTGGCAGACCTACCAGGGCGCGATCGAGGAGGACGCCGCCGGCGAGTTCCAGACCTTCGGCTACCCGCCGGGGGAGTGAGGCGCGGATGGACCTCCAGAGCTCCGTGCACCTCCTCGTCCTCGCCTGTGTGGCGCTCGCTGCGTACACGGACCTCCGCACGGGGAAGATCTACGACTGGCTGACCTACCCGATGCTCGCGCTCGGGCCCGTGCTCGGCTTCGCGGGTGCGGGGCTCGGCGGGCTCGTCGAGGCCTTCGTGGGCATCGCGTTCTGCGGCATCGCCCCCTACGTCGCCTGGCGCGCGGGGCAGATGGGGGGCGGCGACGTGAAGCTGCTCGCGGCCCTCGGCGGGCTGCTCGGTCCCTTCCTGGGCATCGAGGGACAGTTCTACGGGATGCTCGTGGCGTCGGTGGCGGCGCTGGGCATGGTCCTCTGGCGCGGCCAGCTCCTTCGCACGCTCGCCAACATGTTCTTTCTCCTGCTGAACCCGCTGCTCCCGAAGAGCCGCCGGCGGACGATCACGCGGGACATGCAGACCCCCCTCCGCATGGGGCCCTTCATCCTCGTAGGCACCGCGGCCGCCGTGCTGCTCGCCCATCCGAGCTGGTGGGGAGGGGCGCCATGAGCGCCCTTCGGCGGGACCAGGGCGGGGCGGCCTATACCGAGTTCATCATCGCGTTCCCCGTGATGCTGATGCTCTTCCTCTCGCTGATTCAGCTGGCGCTGGTCTACGTCGGGAAGCTGGCCGTGGGGCACGCCGCCGTGCGCGCGTCCCGGGCCGCGGTGGTCGTGCTCCCCGACGACCCGTGGCACTACGGAGGCGAGGCCGTGAACCGCGTCGGCTACCGCGACTCCGGCAGCGCGAGCGCCGAGGCGCGGCCGGGCGCGTTCGGCTTCAGCGGGGTCGTTCCGGGGGGGCGCGGCTCGAGCCGGCTCCGGGCGATCCGCTCGGCGGCGTCCATTCCCCTCGCCCCGCTCTCGCCCAGCGTGACGGCGGTGGCGCGGGAGGAGACCCTCGCCCGGTCCTTTCCGAGCGTCGAGACGACGCTCTCCGGGGCCCTGCTCTACAACCGCGGCGCCGTCGCCGTGACCTTCCCGAGCGAGCCCGGGTCCATGGACTTCGTCGCGTCCGTGGATCCGCGCGCGAACGTGACGACGCGCGTCTCCTACCTCTTTCACTGCGCCGTGCCGATCGTGGGGCGCTGGATGTGCCATTCGCCGCTGGCGATGATCACCGCGGCGCCGGACGTGCTCCTCGAGGACGTGACGGGCGGCCTGAGCGAGGACGAGAGTGGCGTCGTGGAGGGGGCCTTCGACCTCTACCGCGACTACTTCCGCGGGCGCGACGATCTACGGAACGGCGTCGAGGAGATGCAGTTCGTCGAGAACGCGGCGGTCACGGCCGCGGTGATGCTCGGCGGGAAGCGCTACCTGATCCTCCGCGCCGAGGCGACGATGACCAACCAGGGGGCGGGCTATGTCTACCGCTGAGCGACGGGTGGGGGCGCCCGCCGCGCGCGAGCACCCACCGCGACGGGTGGGGGCGCCCGTCGCG
>JBCDGX010000829.1:0-2374 GCA_038750805.1 Myxococcota bacterium | reverse complement strand
GTCCTGAGGATCTCCGGGTCGCAGAGCGTCGCGTGGCTCGTCCCGGACCAGTAGACGCCCTCCCAGGTACCGTCCTCGCGATGCTGCGGAACCAGGCCGTACTCGTGCCAGAGGCGGCAGATCTCCGGGAGCCACGTGCCGCCGGACTGGCGGTTCATGGTCATCAGGTTCTCGTCGAGGAACGCGACGAAGTTCACCTGGTACGTGTCGTAGATGTGCTTGACCATCTTCACGATGTACTCGGGCGAGTGATAGCGGATGACCCGCGTGTACTTGCCCGGCTCGTCGAAGGCGACCTTGGTCTCGCCCTTCTCGTCCTTCTCGTAGCGAAGGTCCCCGGCGAGGCCGAGGTGGTAACAGTAGCGGCAGACCATCGAGCAGCCGAAGCTGCCGTTGATGTCGAGGCGCCGCGTCGCGGCGTAGCCCTCCTCCGAGTAGAGGATCGACGAGTTCGGGAAGTAGACCTCCTCGAGCGGGAAGAGATCCCAGGCCGGGTAGGGCAGCACGTCGAGCTCGGGGATGAGCGTCCGCTCGCCGCCGTAGGCGAGCTCGCCCTCCTTCCAGCTCACGGTGCCGTCGATGGCCGTCCAGTCGACGCTCTTCCAGTCCGTGTTCCCCTTCGCGCGCTCGCCGTCGATGACCTCGAGGAGCTCCGGGAAGGTCTCGAAGGCCTCGCCCACGGCGCCGACGTCGACCTGGTGGAGCCAGGTCATCGTCTCCTTCGGCAGCGAGGTGAGCACGCCGCCGCCGAGCATGATGCAGGCCTCCGGGCGCACCTCGCGGGACATCGTGACGATCTGCTTGATCGACCCGTAGGCCGTCGTGATGCCGCCGACCGCGATGACCTCCCATTCGTCCGCCTCGAGTACCTGCCGGAGCACGTCCGGGCCCTTGCGCCAGGCGTTCTCGTCGTAGATCTGCACGAGATGGCCCTTCTCCATCGCGATGCTCGCAAGCAGCGCGATGCCGTAGGGCACGTGCTTCGGGACGTCCTCTTCACGGACGACCGGGTTGATGAACAGGATCTTCGCCACGACTCTCTCGTCCTTTTCGTCTCTCAGCGTGCCGTTTGCGCGAAGGTCTCCACGTCTTCGGCGAGGAAGCGCGCGAGGGTCTTCACCTCGACGCCATCCCCGAAGAGCGTTCCCCCCTCGGTGCAGTTGATCGTCCGGCAGCGCGCATCGCGAGCCATCTCCAGGAAGATGTCGCGGAACCAGCGGTAGGCCGGGTCGGTCAGGAACTCCGCATCATAGTGCGGGTTGAAGATGCGCATGATCACCGACTCGACGGCGTCCTCACCGACGAGCTCGACGATCTCCTTGTAGTACTGGGTCCGCTCGTAGGGCGTCCCGGCGTAGTAGCCGAAGTCGATGCCCGTGAGCCCGACCGTGCCCTTCCCGAGGGCCGCCTGGGCGATCATCCAGGACGCCGTCCCGACGTTGCCGCCGGCGTTCACCGCCGGGAGCCCGTTCTCGCGGACGAGCCGGGCCGTGACCCCCTCCTCCATGGCGGGGTCGTCGTACATGGGGTTCCACCAGTACATCTGGAACCCTGCCTGCCAGCAGCGCGCGACCACGTCCGGGTGCGCCGAGGTGCTGATGGCCAGCTTGATCTCCGGCGCGTGCCGGTCGACGAGCTCGAGGAGCTTGTCGTTGACCTCGCGCTCCTTGCGGAAGGCTTCGTCGAGGTCCTGGCGCCGGAAGTAGTCGTTCTCGCGGAGCTCCCGGTCCGAGAGGTCCGGGTCCCCGAACCAACGAACGATCGGCCGGGTCGGGTCGACGGTCACGACCACGTCGGGCACGAGGCCGCGGCTCAGGCAGTAGTAGAGCGACGACTCGGCGGCGACGACGGCGCCGCGGTAGCCCGCGTCGATGAGCTGCTGGGCGTGGTCGTGCTTCCGGACGCTCGGTCCGGCGGCGATCACGACGGCCGAGTCGCCCTCGCCGATGCCCTTCGCCTCCCGGCGCAGCGCACGGAGCGAGCGATCGGCGGCGATGGCCGGGAGGTTCGCGGCGGCGTTGCCGAGCGCGAGGTCCCCGTGACGCTCGAAGGTGAGCTCGTTCATCTGGCCCACGAGGGCCTGACCGAGCTCGCCGTTCTTCAGCGCGGCGGCGCCCCGGGGCAGCGCGCGGGCCTCAGCCGGCATTCGTGCCGCCCGAGTCGTCGTCGCCCCAGTCGATCTCCTTCTTGGCGACGAAGCAGATGCTGCCGCCGAGGCGCTTGAGCGCCTCCCGCTCGAAGGTCTCGGTGAGCGTCTCGCCCTCCGCCTGGACGGTGACGGCCTTCTTGGTCTCGAAGTTGCCCTTGAGAATGTTCGACATGCCCGGCGCCCTTTACAAGTCGCGTGCCGACCCGCGCTTCGCCGAGATTTCTC
>JBCDGX010000828.1:0-2385 GCA_038750805.1 Myxococcota bacterium | reverse complement strand
TCGATCCACACGACCGCGAGCGGCTGCCCGTGGTAGCCGGGCACCTCGAAGTAGGTGCCCGTGTGCTGACCGAAGTCGACGCTCACGACCTCCGTGCCCTGCGGCGTGTCGACCACGTGCTCGAGGGGCTCCACCGGCGCCGGCGGTTCCGTCGGGGTCGCGACGGTCTCCGACTCGGCGCGGAGGAAGAAGGCGAGGGCCACGGCCGCCGCGATGGCGAGGGCCACGAAGGCCGTCGCACCGCTCCGGTTCCGCCGGCCCTCCTCGATGAGGTGCAGGCGCGGCTGCGGCGTCGCCCGAAGCTCGGCCTGGATGCGGCCGAAGAGGGCGTCGGCCTCGCCGGCGACGTCGTCTTCCCGCCCCCCGGCCTCCAGGCGCACCAGATCGCCGAGGCGCGCGAAGCGCTCGAGCTGGGCGCGGTCCTCCGCCGACGCGAGGGCGGCCGCGCGCAACTCCGCCGCCTCCCCTTCGGTGAGCTCACCGTCGAAGAGCTTCTGGAGCTTGTCGTGGCGCGGGCTGGTCATGGTTCTCTCGGGGGGTCGCGACCGCTTGGACGGCGGCGCGACGATTTCATTCGGCGCTCATTCGCGGATGTCGAGGTCTCCCTGCAGATAGGGCTCGAGCTCGGCCTGCATCTTCCGCCGGGCGTGGAAGAGGCGGCTCATGATCGTGCCCTTCGGGACCTCGAGGACCCGGGCCATCTCCTCGTAGGAGAGGCCCTCGAGCTCGCGCAGGAGGATCACGGCCCGGTGGTGCTCGGGGAGCGTGTCGAGGGCCTTCTGCATGGCCTCGGCGAGCTCGCGCCGAAGGACGGTCTTGCGCGGGTTCGCGTCGGCGACCGTGGGAAGGAGGGCCCCGTCGCCAGCGACCTCGTCGTCGCCGCGCCCGATGCCGTCGTCGTAGTCGAGGCTCGTCCCCTTCCGCCGACGCACGTGGTCGATGGAGAGGTTCATCACGATGCGATAGAGCCAGGTGTAGAAGCTCGACGTGCCCTGGAAGCCCTGGATGTGCCGGTGGACCTTCACGAAGGCCTCCTGCACCACGTCGAGGGCGTCCTGCTTGTTGCGGACCACGCCGAAGGCGACGGCGTAGGCGCGGCGGTGGTAGCGCTCGAAGAGCTCGCGGAAGGCGGCCTGGTCGCCGGCCTGCACCGCCCGAACGAGCTCCCGATCCCGCTCCCGCTCCTCGGACGTGACCCGCGAGGGCTTCGCTTTCGGGAGCTCGTCCTCTGGCTCCGCGGCGCCCGACGCCTCGACGAGCCGCGGTCCGCCGCTCGGGTCCCGTTCTTCGCTCGCGCCGGGGGCCGCCGCCATCGGCCGCTGTGTACCACGGGGGATGCGCCGGGTCCCAACGATGGAGCGTGAGGCCCTCCTTCGGCCTGCGTCGGCCGGTCCGGCTATGCTCGCCCGACGCGGTGGAACCATGTCGTGGCCGTCGGGTGCGCGCTGGTGCTGAGCGCGTGCCCCGGCAGCTCCGAGGGGGATATCGACCTCGGTCTCGGGGCCGGAGACGGGGGCGGCAGCGCCGGCGATGGCGGCGATGACGCGGGGGGCGAGGACGCCGGCGGCGGGATCTTCGTCGACCTCGCCGACGTCGTGGGCGGCGGCGATGGGACCGGGACCGGCGCCGCTCAGGGCATCGACATGCTGACGGGGGCCGTGGCCACGGCCCAGGCCTCGGGCATCACCTTCGACCTCCGCGCCATCGGCGCGGCGCACGGCGGGACCGCGACGCGCTTCACGGCGACCGCCGGCATCGGCACGCGGGCGCCCTTCCCAGAGAACGTCGTCTCCTTCCTCGTGGCCGTGGACGACACGCTGGTCTTCGAGGAGCGCGCGGCGGCGGACGCGGGGAGCCGCTTCCCCATCGACGTGACGATCCCGGAGGGCGCCACGACGCTCACGCTCATCACCGCCGCGACCGGCGACATCCAGGGCGATTGGTCCTTCTGGGGCGCCCCCACGGTCGAGGTACGCTGAGCCGCGTTGGGGGACCCCCTATAGCTTGATAGGGTCTCCCATGCGCCTCGTTTTCGTCCTGGTAGCGCTCGTCGCGTGCGAAGAGCGCGCCGGAGACCCGAGCTCGGACGGGGGCGCGCGGGACGCCTCGCGCCGGGACGCGGGCCCGGCTGTGGTTGACTCGGGGGGTTCGGCTCCGGACGCCGGCGACGACCTCGGTCAGGTACGGGACGGCTTTCGCGTTCGCGACCGTTTCGTCGACGTTCCCACCGAGGTGCCCGGCGTCGCGGGCGAGACCCTAGCCCTGTGGACTCGGGAGGTGGTGTCGGCGGCCCGCGATGGAGAGCCCCTCGAAGCGGTTCTCTTCGTGCACGGGGCGACGGTCGGGGGCGAGGCGCTCTTCGACGCGCCGCTGCTCGAGGTCGCG
>JBCDGX010000827.1:0-2393 GCA_038750805.1 Myxococcota bacterium | reverse complement strand
GGCCGGTCCGCGAGGAGGCCGTGGTGCTGCTCCCGGCCTTCGCCCTCCAGCTGCTCTGTCGCTCGCGCTCGTGGTGGGGAGCGCCGGTGGCGGTGGTGGCGGAGGCGTCCCCGGACGCGCCGCTTCTGGCGCTCAGCCGTGAGGCGGCCCGCGCCGGGCTGCGTCCCGGGCTCCGGCAGGGCCCCGCGCGCAACTTGGTGCCCGCTTTGCGCACGGGGGTGGTGCCGGAGGCCGAGCGGGAGGCCGTGGCCAACGAGCTGCTCGCGGCGCTCCAGACCTTCTCGCCTCGGGTGGAGCCCTGGTGCCCCGGTCAGGAGGGCGCCGAAGGGGTCTTCCGCCTCGATCCGACCGGGCTCGGCCGGCTCTATGGAGGCGAGCGGAACTGGGCCGAGACGGTGCATCGCTACCTGAAGGGAAGGGGCTTTCGGGCCGTGGTGGGCGTGGGCTTTCACGCGCCGAGCCTCTTCGCGGCCCTGCGCGGCGCGCGGCCGGGCGTGCATGTCTCGGCGTCGCGCGAGGAGGAGCGAGGCGCCGCCTCGCGTCGTTCGCTGCGGGCGCTGGGCGTTCCAGAGCGGGTGTGCGCGCCGCTCGAGCGCCTCGGTGTCGACACGCTGGGCGGGTTCCTGGCGCTGCCGCGGGGGGAGCTCGCGCATCGCTTCGGCGCGGAGGCGGCGGCGCTTCATGCGGCGTACGCGGAGCGGGGGGCGCAGCTCCCGCTCCAGCCCTCGGCGCTCGCGGTGCCGCGGCGCGTGGCCGTCGAGCTCGAGGGCGCGACCAAGGACCTCGAGCGGGTGCTCTTCGGCGCGAAGCGGGGGCTCGACGCGCTCCTAGCCGAGCTCGAGGCGTCGGGAGAGACGGCGCGGAGCCTGGTCGTGGAGCTCGCGCTCGAAGGGCGGGAGGAGGCGGTCGAGCTCGCGCTCGAGCCGGCCGAGGAGACGCTCGAGGTGGGGACCTGGCTCGAGCTCCTCCGGCTGCGCCTCGCGCGGGTGCGCCTCGATCGGCCCGTCGAACAGGTGGCCATCGAGGCCGAGGTCGCGCGGGCCACGGGCCATCAGCTCGATGGGATCGTGCGCCTGGGTGGCCCTACGCGGGACCTCGGAGCGGCGGGTCGGGCGCTGGCGCGCTTGCGGGCGTCACTCGGGCCCGACGCCGTGCTCCGGCCCGAGCTCGCCGAGGCGCACCTTCCGGAGGCGGCCTCTTCCTGGCGGCCGGCGACCTCCGTGGCCGCGCCCCGGGAGGACGTCGCGGTGCCGGAGGTAGTGCCGCTCCAGCGTCGACTGACCCGGCCGCGGGCCGTCGGGAACGCGGCGGATGGGGGGCCGCGCCTCGGCGCCGAGCCCGTGGAGCTGATGGGTCCTCAGCGCGTGAGCGGAGGCTGGTGGGGCTTCGCGCCGCCCGCGAGCGCCGACGCGCGGCCCCGCGAGGTGGGGCGCGACTACTACTACGCCCGAAGCGAGGGCGGCGCCCTCCACTACGTCTTCTACGACGTGTCACGCGATCGCTGGTTCGTGCAGGGCGCCGTCGACTAGGTGGTCGCGAGCGAATGAGTCGTTCGACTGACTGGGTGCCGATCTGGTGCAAGTCGCACTACTCGTTTCGCGAGGGTGCCTCGAGCCCCGAAGAGCTGGTGCAGCGCGCGGCCGAGCGGGGCTTCGACACGTTCGCGCTCACGGACCGGGTCGGTGCCTATGGGCTCGTGCGGGCGCACGTCGCGGCGAAGGCGGCGGGGGTGCGCTTGGTGCACGGCGCCGAGCTCGCGCTCGTCGCCGGGGTGAGCGGCAAGGGAGAGCCCGAGGGAGCCGCCGAGCGGGTGGTGGTGCTCGCGCGCGACGCGCAGGGGTACGCGGCGCTTTGCCGGGCGCTGACCGCGGGGCATGCCCGTGGCGAGAAGGGCCAGGCGTGGACGGTCGCCGAAGACCTCGCTCCCCTGGCCGGTCATGCCTTCGCGCTGGCGCCGACGCCAGGCGCGCTCGAAGCGCTGGCGCCGGTGCTCGGGCCGGACCTGCGGGCGCTCGTCGCGCGGCATCGCGACCCGGGAGAGGCGGCGCGGGAGGCGGCGCTCCGCGACGCGGCGACGCGCCTCGACGTGCCCTGCGTGGCCGGGCGCGAGGTCCTGTATCACGACCGACGCCGGCGACCGCTTCAGGACGTGCTTACCTGCGTGCGGCACGGCGTCCCGCTGACCAGCGCCGGGGTTATTGATGTTTGGACGTCCACCAATGCGATGTTGACCGAATTGGCCATGAAGCGAATTCGAGAAGATCAACAGGGGTTCAACTCCGTATATATGATGTTGGATTCTGGAGCTAGGGGCTCCAAAGAACAGATTCGTCAGTTGACCGGTATGCGTGGATTGATGGCAAAGCCCAAGAAATCGACTGCCGGTGGCGGTG
>JBCDGX010000826.1:0-2394 GCA_038750805.1 Myxococcota bacterium | reverse complement strand
GGATCGAGATCACCGCCCGACGTGGGGAAGCTCCCGAGCCCGTGATGCAGACCGCGCTACGACAGCTGGAGCAGGTCGTCTCGATGCTCGTCGCGCTCATCAAGAACTGCGACCGCTGACTCGCGGGCAAGGGCATGGGCAAGGGCACGGGCACGGGGCAGGCAGCATGAAGAACGCGAGCGTTCTTCAGTAGCCTTCTAGCTAGGGCGAGGCAGGGTGTCCCTCATCGGCCGGATCGCCGCCCCGAGGCTCGCGGGGTAGGGTGCGCGCGCGATGCAACGCGACCCCGAGAAGCTCGAGGCCGAGCTGACGCGCCTCCGCAAGAACCTCGCGGACCTTCGGGTCGATTGGGAGCGCCTCCGCTACGCGCCGGCGGGCCTCGTCCTCGTGGTGCCGGGCTTCCTCGCCGCGGGCCCCCTCGGCGCCATCGTCGCGCTGATCCTTGTGATGTCCTTGGTCGCGACCGCCGCCTACCTCATCGGCGTGCGACGCCGCGAGTACGCGCAGGAGATCGCCGACGTGAAGCGGGAGCTCGCCATGAGCCAGCCCCCGCCCCCGCCTACCACGCCAGGATGAGCTTCCCGAAGGTCTCGTTCGCCTCCATGCGCCGGTGCGCTTCGGCGGCGTCGGCCATGGGCAGCACGGCATCCACGACGGGCCGGAGCGTCCCGTCCGCCACGCGCGGGAGCACGTCCCGGGCGAAGCGCTGAATCAGCGTCGCCTTCTCCTCGAGGGGGCGCGCCCGCAGCACGGTGCCGATCCAGGTCGCGCGCCTCCGGAGCAGGAGCCCGAGATCGACCTCGCCCTTGCGGCCGCCGACGAGGCCGATGGTCACGATGGTCCCCTTGGGGCGAAGCGCGCGGAGATCCTCGTTCGCGTACTTCGCTCCGATGGTGTCGAGGATCAGGTCGGCGCCCGCGGGCGCCATGGCCATGAGCTTCTCCGCGAAGACGCCGTCGCTCGTGTCGATGGCGTGCACGAGGCCAAGCTCGCGGCAGCGCGCCAGCTTCGCCTCCTTCCGGGACGTGCCGACCACCGTGCAGCCCGCCTGCCTCAGGAGCTGGAGCGCCGCCGTGCCGACGCCGCTCGCCACGGCGTGCACGAGCACGGTCTGGCCGAGGTTCGCGCCGCCCTGGAGAAAGAGCGCGTCGTAGGCCGTCAGGTACACCTCGGGGATCGCCGCCGCGTCGGTTAGGTTCATGCCCTCGGGCACCCTCAGGAGCTCGCGCTCGTGCACGACGGCGAGCTCGGCGAGGCCGCCGCCCCCGACGATGGTCATCACGGCCTGGCCGACCTCGAAGCCGCGCACGTCCGCGCCGACGCTCTCGACGGTGCCGGCGATCTCGAGGCCCGGGACGTCCGCCGGGGCGCCCGGGGGCGCCGGGTAGAAGCCCTTCCGCTGCATCACGTCGGCCCGGTTCACGCCGGCGGCGGCGACCTTCACGCGCACCTCCCCGGGGCCCGGCTCGCGTACCTCGAGCGTGCCCAGCTCGAGCACCTCGGGCCCGCCGGCCTCGCGGATGCGGATCGCCCTCGCCTCGGTCATGCGCCGTCCTCTCCGGCCGGCTTCAGCACGGCCTCGTGGGTCACCTCGACGCTCGGGAGCAGCATGCGGCTCACCGAGCAGTACTTCTCGGCGCTCAGCTTCACGGCGCGCTCGAGCTTGTTCATCGCCACGTCGCCGCTCGCGATGAAGCGAAGGTGGATGCGCTCGTAGACGGCCGGCACGGCGTCCGCACGCTTGCCCTCGACCTCGATGTCGAGGTCCTCGAGGGTCTGCCGCTGCTGGTCGAGGATCATCACCACGTCCATGGCCGAGCACGTCGCGAGGCTCACGAGGAAGAGCTCCATGGGGCGCATGCCCCCATCGCTCCCGCCGAGGGTCGCCGGGCCGTCGATGCGGACCGGGTGCTGGCCGTCCGCGGTGGTGGCCTCGAAGGCGACGGGGCCCGTGCGCCGCACCTGGACGCGCATGGTCTTCCCGCCGGCCTGCTCGCCGCGCTCGGAGGTCTGCCTAGGCACGCGTCGTTCCTCCGGACGTCATTCGATCACCTCGAGGGCGCCGGCTTCATCGAAGAGCGGCGACGAGAGGTAGCGGTCGCCGCGGTCGCAGAGGATGGTCACGAGCGTGCCCTCGTCGATCTCCTGGGCCACGCGCTGCGCCGTGAGCACCGCGCCCGCCGCGCTCGCGCCGACGAACACCCCGGTCGTGGCCGCGAGCTCCCGGGCCTTCGCCTCGGCGTCCGCCTGGGCGACGTCCCGGGTCTCGTCGACGCGATCGGCCTCGAAGATCTTCGGCAGGTAGGCCTTCGGCCAGCGCCGGATACCCGGGATGCGGGACCCTTCGGTGGGCTGGCATCCGACGATGCGGACGTCCGGCCGGACCTCTTTGAG
>JBCDGX010000825.1:0-2408 GCA_038750805.1 Myxococcota bacterium | reverse complement strand
GGCGCGCGCGCGGCGCCTGGACGGAGCGGCCGCCGGAGGTGACTCCGGCTCCCGCCGCGCGCGTCAGAGGTCCTGGACCCGAACGCGGTAGGTGCCGCTCCGGCCGCCCTCGCCGTAGACCTCGACGTAGGCCGGGCCAGCCCAGCGGACGAAGTCGTTGTTGGCGAACTGGTTGCTGCCGCCGATGCGCTCGCCATCCGTGCTCCAGAGCCGGATGTCGAGGTCGAGGGCGCGCGAATCGACGCCCTCCATGGGCGGGAAGAGGCGCTGGTAGAGGTCGAAGCGCCACTCGCCGGGGCGGTCGACGAAGTAGAAGTCCGGGCCGTCCGCGCACACGCCGCCCTCGATCTCCGCCTCGGGCCCGAGAGGCGTCGCGGTCTCGAAGGTGTCGTTGGGCTCCGAGGGCTCTTCGTCGGCCGGCCCGCACTGCGCCATGAAGGGCGGCGTGAAGGGCACCCACTCCTGCTCCGGGTCCGCCGCGAGGCCGCGGAAATCGAGGGTGAAGGGCGAGGCCGCCTGGTCCGCCACGATCTGCATGTCGCGCCGGCGGATGAAATAGGCCGAGGGGAACTGGCGGACGGCGTTCCGGATGCCCACCTCGCTCGTCCGGTCCGCCTCGCCGATGCGAAGGCCGGCCACGAACTCGTCCGGGGACACGCACTCGTCGATGAACTCGGCGGCGTCTTCGCTCGTCGCGTCCTCGAAGGACGAGGTCTCGACCTCGATGTACGCGAGGAGCGCGCCGGCGGCGGCCAGGTCGAGGGCCTGGGCGTTCATGCGCGCGATGTAATCCGGGCAGGCGCTGCACCAGCCGGCGCTCACGACGACGATCAGCGAGTCGTAGACGTCGAAGACCGGGTCGCAGAAGAACTCCTCGAGGGTGAAGTCGAGGGTCGAGCCGTCCACGTCGAGCACGCCCGAGTACGAGAGGTTCGGGAAGGTCTCGCCGGGTCCGAGCTGCCCCGTGAAGGTCGGGTACTCGCAGAGCGGCGTCATCGTGTCGTCGATGCCCTCTTCGGCCGGGCCGCCGTCGCCGCAGGCGAACGCACCGAGGAGCGAGAGGACGAGAAAGCTGGAAAGGAATGAGCGCATGGAGACCCCTGAGAACGCGAACTCTACGCGCCCGGGGGCCATCGCCGAAAGGGGGGCGCTCACGGCGCCGCGTCGCCCTCGCAGGTGCCCGCGTTCGTGACGTCCTCGTCGACGATCGTCAGCGTCAGGGTGTCCCGCGCCATCCGACCCGTCCCCGCTTCCACGTAGAGCGCCTCCAGGCGGAAGCGGCGGCCCGTCAGGTCCGCGGCGCAATCGAACTCGAGAAAGACCCGCTCGAAGCGCACGAAATGGTCCTCGGCGATCTGTACGCGCCGCCGGTTGACCACCCGGTCGAGGGAGGTGAGCTCCTCGTCGGTGTCGGCGTCGAAACCGCGGTAGACCAGCCGGAGATCGTCGGGCTCGAGGCCCTCGAAGCGCCCGAGCACATCGATGTGGTAGCCGGCGTTGCCGCCTGTCGCGAGCTCAACCGGCGCTCCCTCCGGGACCTCTCGAAACTCGAGCGGCCCGAGCCCGAGAATCAGCTCCGCCCCCGCCTCGCCCGCGTCCGGCGGGCCGAGGTCCGGGAGCCCCTCGTCGCGACCGGCGTCGGTCTCCGGGACGCCCGTATCCGGACGGCCCTGGCCCTGGGCGAAGGCGTCGCCAGCCCCGGCGTCTGCGGGCACTTCGTCGGACGCGCACCCCAGCGACGCGATCAGGAGCAGGGCCTGGAACGCACGGACCACCGCCGGAGCCTGCCCCGGCCGGAGCGGGCTCCGCAAACGAGACCTGGTAGGCTCGACCGATGCGCGCTCTGGCCCGCCTCGTGCCGACGTTCCTGCTCCTCGCCGCCTGCGGAGACGCGGCCTGCCCCGAAGCGCCCCTCCCCGAGGCCGCGGAGATCGATCCCGGACCGGGCCTCGCAGAGCTGAACACGACGCCTCCCTTCACCTGCCCGGGCACCTTCCTCTCGGCCGTGGAGGGCGAGGTGCGGGACGACGCTGGCGCCAGCGTCCCCGGCACGCGGATCCAGCTCTGCCTCCGCACCTCGCCGGATGGTGTGCTGCTCTGCCTGGCGCCGCCGACCACCGACGCCGAGGGGCGCTTCGCCGTGCCCGTGAACGTCGACTCGGCGCGCTGCGTCGACAAGATCACCCTCCGCGCCGTGCTCCCGGGCTTCCCGGCGGCCCCGACCTATTGCGACGTGCCGCTCGCGACGGACGAGCGCGGCGTGCTGAGCCTCGAGGGCGCGCTCCCGCTCTTCCGCATTCCGCGCGAGGACGCCTGCACGCTTCCGCCCGAGGGCGACCCGGAGACCCCGCGGGACGTGCCCCTCGGGGACGGGGTGATGCTCCTCGGGCTTCGGCCGAGCCAGGTGC
>JBCDGX010000824.1:0-2419 GCA_038750805.1 Myxococcota bacterium | reverse complement strand
TCGTCGCGGTTCGTCGAGACGGAGGGGGGCGAGCCCGTGGTGCGCCTCTCGAACGTCTCGGAGTTTCGCCCGGGGGACGTCATCGAGCGCATCGACGGGCTCCCCGCCGCCGAGGCTTCAGCCCGCCTGCTGGAGCTCAGAGCTTCGAGCGCATCGAGCGCCGCTCGAAACGGCCTCAGCGCCTTCCTCGCGGTCCCCGGGACCCGGGACTACGTGCTGCGCGGCGTCGACGGCGAGCGACGCGACGTGAGCGTCTCCGCCGCCGATCTCACGACGGAGGTGCCCCTCTTCCCGAGCCGGGCTTGGGGTCCCCTCGACGACCTCGGCCACCCCGAGCTCATCTACGTGGACCTGGCTGCGGCGGCCACGGAGGGCTCCACCGCCGCGGTCGGCATCGCCATGTTCGCCGCCGAAGGCATCGTCTTCGACATGCGCGGCTACCCGGGGCCGAACTCCTGGCGCCTGGCGCGGGCGGTGCTGAACGAAGGGTCGCCGGGACCCGAGATCCGCCGCGTCTATCGCTCGCCGCTCGAGCGCTGGCAGGAGCGCTACCCGCAACCATCGCCTCCGGCGCAGACCCCCTACCCGGGTCGAGTCGCGATCCTGACGGGGCCGACCACGCAATCGCAGGCGGAGCATTTGGTCCTGACGCTCCAGGCCGCGAACCGCGTCACGGTGGTGGGCCGGCCGTCCGCCGGCGCGAACGGCAACATCACCTCCATCGCCCTCCCTGGAGGCTATGCGCAGGCCTTTACGGGCATGATCATCCTTCAGCCTGACGACTCGGTGTTCCACGGCGTCGGTGTCCGCGTGGACGAAGCCGTGCCCATCGAGGCCGCGGACCTCGCCGCCGGCGTCGATCCAGAGCTCGAGCGCGCCATCGCCGTGCTGGCTGGCGGCGGCTGAGATCCCCACTCTTCACGCCGTCGGGCCCGCCAAGGCGTGCCGGAGGAAGCTGTGGCGATAGGCCGGCGATCGCACGTCCGCGCGCGGGCCGTCGGCGTAGGCGCGCGGGCCGGAGAGGCCCAGGCGAAGGAGGGCCGCGCCCAGGGGCAGCGCCATCTTCGGCGCGAGGAAGGTGGCCTTCGACGCGACGCCCGTCATCGCGGCGCCGAAGCCGTCCATGAAGTCCACGCCGTGGCGCTGGGCCGCGAGCACCGCCGTGTCGAGGAGCGCCGGGAACCGGTCGATGGCCCGGGCCGCGGCCGCCGAGGCGGGGAAGTCGCGCCCGAAGGCCCGCATCCATCGGCGCTGGTAGGACGCCAGCGCGCCCGCCGAGAAGTCGCCCGTCGCGAAGGCCTGGTCCAGCACGCGTGCCGCGTGCCGCGCCGCGACCATCGCCGTGTGGATGCCCTCGCCCGTGAGGGGATCCGTCTGCCCCGCCGCGTCGCCCACCACCAGCAGACGCTCGCCATAGGTCCGGCGCTCGCCGCCGAGGCGGAGGGGCGCCATGCCCGGCCGCTCGAGGGGCTCCGCGGCATCGCCCAGCACCTCGCGCACGAAGGGGTCCGCCGCGACCTTCGTCTGGAGCACCTCCTTGAGCCCCGACATCGGCACCCGGCCGCCCGGGAGCGCGTAGCAGCCAAGGTCGATGTCGCCGTTCGCGTGGCGGAAGAAGGCCACGTAACCCGGCAGCACGTACTCCGGGTAGAGCAGCACGCCGTCACTCGTGAATCGGTGCGTGCCGCCCTTGATGTACTGACGGCTCGCGACCCCGTTGGCCTGTGAGGTCACCACGCCGAGTGAACGGGCGAGGCGGCTCGTGGCCCCGTCGGCGGCGACGAGGCAGCGCGCCCGGAAGCGCTGGCCGTCCTTGCAGGCCACGGTCCAGAGCTCGCCCGCGAGCACGGCGGCGGTGACGGCCGCGCCTTCGTGCAGGGCGGCGCCCCGTCGCTGCGCGGCGCGCACGATGGCCTCGTCGGCGATGCGACGCTTGATGGCCGCCACCGGAGGCGCGCCCTCGCGCGCGCCCTCGTCGGGGCTGACGAAGCTCCGGCCGCTCGGAGACACCAGACCGCCGGAGCGGACCCACTGCACGGCGCCTCGGGCCTCGAGCTCCCGGAGCACGCCGAGCTCGGCGAGGATCGCGAGCGCCGGCTGACACCAGGCGTCGCCGCAGCGCTTGTCCCGCGGGAAGGTGGCCTTGTCGAGCAGCGCCACGCGCTTGCCCGCCATGGCGAGGAAGGCCGCGGCGGTCGCGCCCGCGGGCCCCGCGCCCACGATGGCGACGTCGTAGGGAGGCGCAGCTTCGCTCATGGCCCTGGTATAGCGTCTCTCGGATGCTCAAACGGGCCCTGGCGAACCTGATGGTGCGGTCGCGTCGGCGCCACGCGACCCCGCTCCACGCGCACGAGCGCCTGCACCACGAGCCGGAGACGCCCCTCAACAAAGACAGCGTCTACCACTACCCGCGCGGCCC
>JBCDGX010000823.1:0-2421 GCA_038750805.1 Myxococcota bacterium | reverse complement strand
GTTGGAGCGGGCGCTCGGGTCACCCCGCGGCTCCGCCCGTGTCGGCGGCGCGTTGGAGCGGGCGCTCGGGTTCAGTAGCGGTCGCGGGAGAAGCCGCCGCCGCCGCCGCGGCCGCCACGGCCGCCGCCGCCGCCGCCGCCGCGCTTGTTCGTCGCCTCGTTCACGCGGAGGCTACGGCCGTCGAGGGTCGCGCCGTCCATGGCCTCGGTGGCCCGGTCGGCGTCCTCGGCGCTCGCGAAGGTCACGAAGCCGAAGCCGCGGCTCCGACCCGTGTCGCGGTCCGTGATCACCTTCGCCTCGAGGACCTCGCCGTGGACCTCGAAAGCCTGGAGCAGGCCGGAATCCGTGGTGTTCCAGGAGAGCCCACCCACAAAAAGCTTCTTACTCATCTCGCCTTCTCTCGCGCCAGTGGCGCCTCTCGACGGTCGCCGTCTCCGCCGTGGGCGGGGATCGCGCGACCAGCACTCTCACGACGACATCTCGCGACGCTCCGTGATCTCTTCACGAAGCGCGGTACGGCAACGTGGTCGGGCTCCGCTCGAGCCCTGGGCGGCCTCTCGCCGCCACGAACGACCGGTGTCTAGCACCGCGGCGGGCGTCGTCGAGGCGTCCGTATGGCCCGGCCGGTCGATTCCCGGACCGCTCAGAGCGCCGCGAGGGTGAGCGTATAGCCGTCGCGCACGTGGCCCTCCACGGCGACGACGAAGGGACCGGAGACCTCCACCTCGAGCCCTTCGGCCCCTCCGCAGGCCAGCTCGGCGCCCTCGCAGCCGTCCCGCACCGAGATCGCGAGGGCCCGCCCGAGGCCCGGCCCGGCCGGCGGCGCGACCTCGATGCGGTAGCGCCCGGCGGGGACGGCGACGGGGTGCGTCCGCTCCGGGAGGCCCGGCGCCACGCCACAGCCCGGCGCGAGCCCGTCGCCCACCTGGTCGAGGGGCCCGGCGTTCGCTGGCCCATCCAGCGTCAGCGCCGCGCCGTTCGGGCACGAGGACGCGGTGCCCGCGTAGCAGGCGAGGTAGCTGCCCCAGAACGCGCCCTCGAACTCGGCGCCGCGGAAGTCGCAGCCGACGAGGAGATCGCGGAGTGACGCATCGTCGCAGCCGCAGTCGGCCTCGAAGCAATCGGCGAGGCTCCCGAGCACGCTGATCTCGCAGCCGAGGCGCGTGGTCGCGCTCATGTCGCTCGGGAAGCCCTCGGCGAGGCAGCCTTCGTCGAAGCTCGTGCCGAGCTGCCGGAGCCCCGCGCACGAGGCGTCCACGGGCGCGAAGCCACAGGCGCACTCGGCCTCCGCGAGGCGCCGGGACTCGCGCTCGAAGAGCTCGAGCTGCGAGGTCCGGCTCTGGCCGCAGCCGGCCAGCACCAGAAGTGCGAGCAGCGCGCGCAGCGTCAGTACCGCGGCACGCCGTCGTCGACGCGCTGGGACCAGCCGTCGATGCCACCGGCGAGGTTGTGCACGTCGGTGAAGCCCATCTGGAGCGCCTGCTGCGCCGCGCGCTGGCTCCGGCCGCCGTGGTGGCAGTGGAAGACGAGGGTCACGTCCCGGTCGAGGGCCTCGAGGCGCTTCGCGCCGGCCTCGTCGAGGAGCACGGTGCCCGCGATGGCCGCCGTCGCGCGCTCTTCGGGCGTGCGCACGTCGAAAACCTCGATGGGCTTGCCGCCGTCCATCCAGGCCTTGAGCTCCTCGGGCATGAGCTGGTTCACCCGCGCCGGCTCGTTCGGGTTGTCGATCTTGAAGCCGCCGCCCTCGGCGTTCTCGATGAAGTCGATGGTCATCCCATCGGCCTTCCGGGCCGCCGCGCGGTTCATGACGAGGCGCCACTTCGTGCCCTCGACGACCACGTCGCTTCCCCGCGGCTCCGAGAAGTCCATCCCGTACTGCCACTGGGGCCCGATCTCGATGCGCACCGTCGGCGCGCCCTCCCCTTCGTTGAAGTGCTGCAGCTTGGCGAGGGCCGCGTCGGTCACGAAGACCTCCGGCACCTTCACCTCTTCGCGCTTCACGCCGAGCACGTCGTCGAGCTCCCCGCTCTGGCTCATCTCCGTGATGATGTCGCAGCCGCCGACGAACTTCGCGTTCACGTAGAGCTGCGGAATCGTCGGCCAGGAGGAGAACTCCTTGATACCCGAGCGCACCGCTGGGTCCGCGAGCACGTTCACCGTCGCGTACTCCGGGAGGTAGTCGTCGAGGATCTCGACGACGCGCGCGGAGAAGCCGCACTGCGGCGCCTGCCGGTCGCCCTTCATGAAGAGCACCACGGGGTGGCTCTCGACGAGGGACTTCAGCTGCTCGTGGATCTGATCGCTCATGGTTGCGCTTTCGCCTTGGGCGCGCTTCGGCGCGGTTGGCTTCCGGGACGTGGCGCCCGGCGTCGTCCCAGGCAAGGGAAGAGCGGCCGGGGAGGCCCGGCGAAGGAAGAGCCG
>JBCDGX010000822.1:0-2438 GCA_038750805.1 Myxococcota bacterium | reverse complement strand
CGGCGGCGCCCATCTCCCGGAGGTAGGCGTAGGCGCGCACCATCATGCCGAAGTTGCCGTGGAAACCGCGAAGCCGACCGATGCTCTTCGGCCGCTCGTAGTCCAGGAAGTAGCTGCCGTCCTCGCGCTTGGCGGCCACGGGCACCGGCGCGAAGGGGTCGAGGATGGCCTTGTAGCCAACGGGACCACAGCCGGGGCCGCCACCGCCGTGCGGCGTCGTGAACGTCTTGTGCAGGTTGAACTGCATCACGTCGATGCCGACGTCGCCGGGGCGAACACGGCCCATGAGCGCGTTCAGGTTGGCGCCGTCGCCGTAGACCAGGCCGCCCTTTTCGTGCACCAGGTCAGCGACCTCCTGGATGTGCGTCTCGAAGAGCCCGACCGTGTTCGGGTTCGTGATCATGATCGCCGCGACGTCGTCGTCCACGAAGGGCGCGATGTCGCTGACCTTCACGATGCCGCTCTCGGCCACCGGGAAGCCCACGGCCTTCAGCCCGTTCATCGCGCAGGAAGCCGCGTTCGTGCCGTGCGCGGTATCGGGAACGAGCACCTTCTTCGGGCTCCGCCCCTGATCCGCGTGGTAGGCGCGGACCATCATCAGGCCCGTGTACTCGCCCTGCGCGCCCGCGGCGGGGTGGAGCGAGACGTGGTCCATGCCGCAGACCTCGGCGAGGCCGCGCTCGAGGCGGTACATGACCTCGAGGGCGCCCTGGACGCCCGCGTCCGGCGCCAGCGGGTGGAGCCGCGCGAAGCCCGGGAGGCGGGCGGCCCACTCGTTCACCTTCGGGTTGAACTTCATCGTGCACGAGCCGAGCGGGTACATCCCGAGGTCGATGGCGAAGTTCTGCTGCGAGAGGCGCACGTAGTGCCGGAAGATCTCGGGCTCCGAGACCTCCGGGAGCGGGGCGGCCTCGCTCCGATGAGCCGCTCCGTAGAGCGCGGCGGCGTCCACCGGGGGGAGGTCGTCGTTGCTGGGCAGGGAGTCGCCTCGGCGTCCCTCCGCACCCAGCTCGAAGAGCAGGGGCTGAGCGAGCTCGAGGCCCTTCGTGGCGGCAGCCGGCATTCGCGGAGGCTAGGTCTGGCCGGGCTGGCTCGCAAGGCGCCGAACGTGTTACTCCGGCGCCGTGAAGCCTTCGATTCTTCGAGTGTTTTCGACGTCTTTCACGAGGCGTCGGGCGAGCTTTCGCGTGGCTCTTCTCACGCTCGCCTCCGTCGCCGTGAGCGCGGTCGGGATCGGCTGCGGCGCGGGCCCTTACGGCTACGCCCGCGAGTACGCGCCGACCCGTGACGAGCGGCGGCTGCTCGAGACCTCGACCGAGGTCACCTACGAGGAGCTGAAGCGCGATCCCGCCGACTTCGCGTCGGTGACGGTCGGCTGGTTCGGCGTCGTGCAGGACTTCGAGGCCGGGCCCGAGGGGCGCGTCACGCTTCGCCTCACCTTCACGACCCTCGCGCAGCGGAACCTCTGCGACAACGAGCGGGCGTCCTCCTGCCGCGTGACTGTCTCGCACCGCGAGGGCGGGCCCTTCTCCGCCATCGTGACCCTCTCGGAGGAGGAGCGGAGCGGCGAGGACCGGCTCCAGCGCGGGAGCCTCGTCCGCGTCTTCGGCAGCGCGAACGGCGACTTCGACGAGCGGGGCGGCCCGGTGCTCGACGGCGAGTGGCACCGGCACTGGCCACGGAGCACCTACCGCACGACGGCCGCCCGCGGACGCATGCGGCGCTAGCAGAGCACGAAACAGCGCGCTGCTCCCCTGCCCCTGCCCCTGCCCTTGCCCGCTCCGGGCGCGGCTGCTCGACCTGCGGCCTGAGACCGCTTCAGGCGACCGGCTCGGCGCTTGCTGCTTGGAGCTGATTCTCCCCATCCGTCCGAACGGTCGGCCCGAAGGGCGAGAGCAGCTCGTGGACCCAGTGCTGGGGCGCGACGTTCTCGATGCCGAAGGCCTCCGGGCGCCGGTCGCCGAAGCGCGCGGTGCCGAAGATGACGTCCCAGAGGAAGAGGAAGTTCCCGTAGTTGCCCTTGTAGTGGGTGACCCCGTCCTCCGCGTGGCGGCCGTGATGCGCCGAGTGCGTCCGGGGCGTGGAGATCACGTGCGCGACGAGGCGCATGATCGGCCGGAGCGCGGGGATGCGGTAGAGCGGCTCGTCCCAGGGCACGCTCGAGTGCGCGGCGATGATCACCGTCATCTTCGCGATGAAGTAGACGTAATACGCCGGCGCAAAGCCCAGGTGCAGCAGGACGCCGGACACCCAGAGGCCCGGGAGGGTCAGATAGTAGAGGAGGTGGTTCCGGTAGACGCAGCGGACCGAGAGGTACTCGGCCGAGTGGTGCGCCCGGTGGAAGCGAAAGAGCGCGGGCACGCTGTGCACCATGCGATGCCAGCCGTACTGGAGGAGGTCGTCCGCGAAGAGGAGGATGACGAACATCGCCACGCCGG